>WFRY01000152.1 GCA_015486315.1 Desulfobulbaceae bacterium | reverse complement strand
GCGCTGGGGTTTGCTGGAAGAAGCAGCACAATGAAAAAACGGAAACAGAAAAAATCAAAGACCTCTCAGCCAACAGTCGGCGTTGGCTGGTACCGGGAAGACCAATGATTTACCTGCTGAATCGGATCCGAAAAATAAGGCGATTGGCTTGAATTTCGCCCTTACCTGTTCCTTGATGCCTTTGAAGTTTTTCAGTAAGCGCTCCATGAACACCCTGCTGCACGCGCTCAAGTCCCCAGATATACAGAGGTATTATCGGGAGCCTTGATCACGCACAGCAGGGCGTTCCTGAAACGCTTACACTCCGAGGTGTTATCATGTCAAGAGTGTAGTTAATGAAGCGCTTACAAAAAAACAGCACTGGCGCAGAGCCGGACAGTGCTGCACACAATAAACCAGTGTGTTGCTGTTGTCCAGTGGCGTCAATAGATGCTTCATGGAAATAATATTTTTCCGATTTGATTTTGCAGCCGATGCTGTGGTAGGTTTCGGACAGAGAGTATGATATTAATTATGTTTATTTAACGGGATCTGATAATGACCATATCACCTGTTCTTGCCTGGTTTCTGGTCGGTATTGCCTGCTATGTCGTTGAGTTGGCATTACCCGGTTTTATTATCTTTTTTTTCGGCATCGGTGCCTGGTGTGTTGCCGTGGTTCTGGCGATTACCGACGTGTCCCTCACCTGGCAGCTGATCATCTTTTTAGCCGGTTCCCTTGTCACCCTCGGTCTGCTCAGATCAAGACTTCGTTCTATTTTTTCAGGTGGGGCGCTTGAGCAGGATGATTCCGTGAACGTTGATTCGACCCGGGCAACCGGTACGGTGACTGAGGCCATTGTTCCGCCGGCCATGGGACAGGTCAAGTATGGAGGAACGTTCTGGCGTGCTGCCGCAGATGAGGAGATAGCGCCGGGTACTGTTGTGGATATTGTGAAGAAAAAAGATCTTACTGTTCAAGTCTCGCCCATTAAAGGTGAAAGAGGAGAAAAATAATGAATAATCTGCTGGTAGGCGTCATTGTTCTGATTATTTTCATCGTTGTTGTTCTGATGAAAACGGCTGTGGTTGTTCCGCAGCGTAATGAATACGTTATTGAACGGCTGGGCAAGTACCGAACGACCCTGGAGGCCGGTTTTCATATCCTGATCCCCTTTCTTGATCGCATTGCCTACAAGCGCAGTCTGAAAGAGGAACCCATTGATATTCCGGCCCAGACCTGTATCACTGCCGATAACGTGACCATGGAGGTGGACGGTATACTGTACCTGCAGGTCGTCAATGCCCGTCAATCGGCCTACGGCATTGAAAATTATCACTTTGCCACTGCCCAGCTCGCTCAGACCTCGTTGCGCTCGGCCATTGGTAAAATTTCACTTGATAATACCTTTGAGGCCCGCGTGACCTTGAACCAGCAGGTGGTGGAGGCACTTGACGAAGCAGCCCAGAACTGGGGCATCAAAGTCCTGCGTTATGAGATCAAGGATATTCAGCCGCCGCACTCGGTGCTTGAGGCCATGGAAAAACAGATGCGGGCCGAGCGGGAGAAACGGGCCGAGATTGCCAAGTCGGAAGGTCAGCGGCAGTCGGTAATCAATCGGGCCGAGGGTGACCGCTCCGAGGCCATTGCCCTGTCCGAGGGCGAAAAGATGAAGCGGATCAACGAGGCCGAGGGCCGGGCCCAGGAGATCTTAAAGGTGGCCGAGGCAACAGCAGAAGGTATTCGCAAGGTAGGTGAAGCCCTGGCCTCCACGGGCGGTCAGGAAGCTGCAAATCTTGAGGTTGCCAAAAAATATCTTGATCAGTTCGGTAAACTGGCCAAAGAGAACAATACCATGATCCTGCCCGGCAATCTGACCGATGTTTCCTCAATGGTGGCTACGGCCATGGCAACCCTGAAACAGACCGGTAAACAGCTGTCGTAAACGGTGCGGCAGAGAACGGATAAATTTCTCCCCTCCATGCGTTTATCATGACCGTGTAAAGATGGGGTGCCGGTGATCTCTTACCATTGATCTCACCCTGCACCCCGTACCTCTTTTCTACCCATCCAGCCCTGGAACAGAATACTGCCCACTATAAGTGCCAGGCCGACAAAGGTGGCCGGGTAGATTGTTTCTCCCACCACGAGGTGCAGGATCAGGAGGGAGAAGAACGGGGTAATATAGATCAGGTTGCCGATGCGGGCGGCAGAAGTCGTCAGCTGCAGGGCGGTAAGCCAGAGGGCAAAGGTGATGCTCATTTCAAAGAGGCTGACATAGATCAGCGGCAGCCAGGCCACGGGCGGCGGAAGTTCGATCCCTCCTGTAATGAGTCCGAACACAGTGGTAAACAAAAAACCAAAACAGAAACCGGTAAACAGTTTGACCACCGGGTCTAAACCGTCCTTTGCATTAAAGAGCCAGTAGGCAGCCCAGATCAGGGTGGATCCTCCTGCAAGCATAACTCCGAGCCGGCTGACCCCTCCGAAGCTGGTAAATTCTCCCCGGGTGGCAATGATCACGGCGCCTGCAAAACTGACCAGCACGGCCAGCAGCTGGCTCTTGCTCAACTGTTGGCCCAGGATGGGAACCGACAGCAGCGTGAGCACCAGGGGCCAACCATAGTTCAGGCTCATGGCAATCTGGCCGGGCAGGATGGCGTAGGCCTTGAACAAAATTACATAGTAGAGAAAGGGGTTGAGGAATCCGAGCAGGGCACCCCGTATAAAGGCTCTGCGGTTGATTTTTTTCAGCTGCCCCAGTTTGCCCTGACTGATGAGAATAATAAGCAGGGAAATGGTAGAGAAAAATGTGGAGTAGAAGAGCAGGGAATAGGGCGTAACATAGGCAAGGGCAATTTTAAAGGCTGATGCCGCCGTAGCCCAGAAAATAATGACCAGCAGGGTCAGAATATAGGCCTTGCTCTGGTTGTGCATTTTAGTGAGAAATCCGTTGCCGAGGAAAAGGGAGGGTGCAATCAGAAATAACGTAACTTCTCAATAAGTGTTGGTAAGAAGCCTGGATCCCCGATAACTACATTCGGGGATGACGATCTGAATTGCCTGCAACTCCGTCATCCCGGCAGGTTGTTAGCCGGAGATAGCGTAGACTTCGATCCATAAAGTAAAATACAGTAACTTGTCACCACTTATTGAGAAGTTACGCATTAACCGGGCAATGTGACAGCCGTCGGTACCACGTCATCCCCAATTGATGGTACCGGGAGACAGGGGAGACTTCAATTAGGCACGCTGTTTTTCTGCAGG
>WFRY01000151.1 GCA_015486315.1 Desulfobulbaceae bacterium | reverse complement strand
CCAGTGAACTGATGAGCCGAACCTTGGTCTATCAGGTTCCGGTTAACCTGAGTGACTCTCAGCGTGATACCACCGTGCATGCCCTGGAGCAAGCAGCCCGATTGTAAGAGGGAGGGGCTGGCCTCTATAGTCCTGAGCATTTGAGTTGATACTCAAAAATGGTGCGCACAGCGCACCCTACTCGTTTGCAGTGCCGTAGGGTGCGCTATGCGCACCATCAATAGACGGTATCGGTACCAACTCATTTGTGACGAATTATAAATCAGAGCACAGGATTCAATGTATTCCTGATTGTTTCTCTGTTTTGTCTGATCCCTGCTGGACAATAAACATGGCAACTGCTATGAGCAGAATTCCGGGCAGGGTTTGCAGGGGAGGGAGCCGGTGGCCGAATATCCAGTCCAGGATGAGGATAAAGGGTGGGTACAGATAGCTGTAGGCCATGACCCGGGTCGGTCCCAGGTACAAGGTTGCCATCTGGCTGAGGAAAAAGGTGATAATGGTACAGAATACGGCGAGATACACGATGCCTGCCCAGATATCCAGGCTGATGGTACTCCAGGGGACATTCGTCAGCCGGTAACCGGAAAAGAGCAGCAGCCAGCCGCTTCCGGTTACCAGGATCCAGAAGGTCATCACTGCCATGGGCTCATCCCGGTGAAAGAGTTTCACCAGGGGAGTGTAAAAGGCCATGAGCAGGCAGCCGCAGAAAAAGATGAGGTCACCCGGATTGAGGTCAAAGGCCAGCAGTCGATCCATGCTGCCGTGGAACAAGACCCAGACAGCGCCGATGGTGGCGGGCACCATGGCCATTATTCTGTACTTTCCCAACCGTTCCCGCAGCAGAACAGCACTGTATATTCCTGAAATTCCAGGCACCAGGGTAAAAATAACCCCGGTGTTCAGGGCCGTGGTTGAACGGAGGGAGAGAAACATGAGCCAGAAAAAACCGGTCAGGGCAAAGCTGATGAGGCTGTAGCCGAGCAGGGTTTTCCTGTTCGGCAGCTGCAGGCCGTATTGGCTGCGGATAAAGGGGAGAAAGAGCAGGGCCGCTATGATAAACCGGACCAGAGTGAGAACGGCCGGGTCCATACCTGCTGCAATGGCCTTGCCCACTGTAAATGAGGTGGAGACCAGAGCGGCTGCCAGCAGCATCATGGCATGGACCAGCCGGATGGAAAGCGGCTTTTGGGACACTGCTTCCTCTATCACCTGAGCAAATCCGTCAGCAGCGGATGCAGCTCTTTATTTGCGGCCAGGATTTCAGGGATAAATGGAGAATACTCCTGACCTGCAAAATCACTGACCAGACCTCCTGCTTCCATGACCAGCAGCCAGCCCGCTGCAGTATCCCACGGCTGCAGATCCATTTCCCAGAATCCATCCAGCCTGCCGGCGGCAACATAGGCAAGATCAACCGCTGCAGCTCCTGCCCGTCGTATATCGCGTACCTTGGGTAAAATCGTCCGCATCTGGGCAAGAACTTCATCGAGTTTGTTGTGAATGTCATAGGGAAAACCGGTGCCGACAAGGGACTCAACCAGGAATCTGGTTTCAGTCGTCCGGATTGGTTCACCATTCAGCCAGACCCCGGAGTTCCTGCAGGCTGCGAACAATTCATCCTGCATGGGACAGTAGACAACCCCGACCAGCGGAACACCGTCTTTCAGCAGGGCTATGGAAACAGCAAAAAAAGGAAAACCATGCGCGAAATTGGTGGTACCGTCCAGAGGATCAATGATCCAGGCCATGCCCTCCGGTGGTTTTGGATTGTCTCCGGCAGATTCTTCCGCCATAATACTTATACCGGCAGTGTCCTCATTTAAGGAGGCAATAATGGCGGACTCGGATGCAACGTCGGCCTCGGTTACCAGATTGATGGCACCTTTCATCTCAATGGTATGGGGAGAGTCATACAGATTACGAATAATAGAGCCGCCGACCAGTGCTGCCCGGCATGCCGCTTGAAGAAAGGATGCCTGCTCAGGGTCTTTGCAGTAACTGACAACGGTTTCGATTCGATTCATTTGGAGTCCTTGGTTTAAAGGGTAGGGAGCGTACTGCTGGTAGAACGGTTTTAACCGTTCAGTTTAATCTATGTTCCACAGCGACAGGGCCTGCTGATAAACTTTTGATCTGGAAAGATCCAGGTCTGCCGCAATGATACGGGCAGCATCTTTCAGAGAAACATTTCCCCGGTCACGGTACCATACTATCAGGTCATCAAGGTTGTCCGGACGTTCCTGGTTCTGTTCCGGGCGACCGTCAACAATGAGGACCAGTTCGCCGCGGATTTTGTGACTGGTCAGTTTGATCAGTTCGGAGACCGGTCCTGCAAGATGCTGTTCGTGCAGTTTGGTGAGTTCCCTGAACAGCTGTGCACGACGGTCACCGAAGATGCTTAAGCAATGCTGCAGGGTTTTATGGATGCGATGTGGTGATTCATAAAAGACCAGCGGACAGGTTAGTGTCTTGAGGGAGGTGAAGAGTCTTTTTCGTTCCCCGTTTTTGGCGGGTGGAAAGCCGCCAAAGAAAAAGAAAGCGTCGTCCAGACCGGCAACAGATATTGCCGTGGCAAGTGCCGACGGGCCGGGGACCGGAGTGACGGTAATACCTGCTGATCGTGCCGCCCGGACCAGAACAGCCCCCGGGTCGGACAGGCCGGGGGTACCGGCATCGGAGACCACGGCTATATCCTGTCCATCCAGCAATTTATGCAGTAATACTTTTGCCTTCTGTTGTTCTTTCTCCCGATAATAACTTGTCAGCGGGGTCTTGATATTAAGGTGGGAGAGGAGTTTTCTGGTGTGCCTGGTATCCTCACAGGCAATGAGGTCAACGTCAGCCAGCACCAGTTCCATGCGACGGCTTATGTCGGCCAGGTTGCCGATTGGGGTGGCGACAACATAGAGTGTCCCCTGGTGGCGGTCAGATGTCATGGACAATGGATAATCGAAGGAATAACGCTGCCTTCAGATCCTGTCGGCCCGTCGGATGATGTCGCAGAGCTCAAGGGCAATGGCGGAAATTTCTTTTTCATCCTCGCCCTCCGCCATGACCCGGATAACAGGTTCGGTTCCGGATTGACGGACAAGGATCCGGCCGCGTTTGCCCAGCTGATTTTCCGCCTCCTGCAGGGCTTCCGGAAATCCCGGGATCTGGTCCGGGGCAATTTTTGAAGACATGCGGACATTTTCCAGCACCTGGGGATAGGTGGTCATGATAGAGGCCAGCTCTGATAATGGCTTTTTCTTCTTGATCATGATGGAGAGCAGCTGCAGTCCGGCCAGGATTCCGTCGCCGGTGGTGTTGTGATCCAGGAAGACCAGATGGCCCGACTGTTCTCCACCGAAGTTATAGCCCTTGGCCCGCATGGTTTCCACCACGTAGCGGTCACCCACCTGGGAGCGAACCAGTTTGCCGCCCATCTCCGTCATGGCCTTTTCCAGACCCATATTACTCATAACCGTGGCAACCAGAGTTTTCTTTTTCAGCTTCCTGCGACTCAGCAGGTCGGCGGCGCAGATGGCCATAATATGGTCACCATCAACGATCTCTCCGTTTTCATCACAGACAATGAGCCGGTCTCCGTCCCCGTCCAGGGCAAGTCCGATATCCGCACCCAGCTGTTTCACTTTCTCTGCCATTACCTCGGGATGGAGTGCTCCGCAATCTCTGTTGATATTTTTGCCATCCGGGTTTACACCGATAGGGGTAACCTTGGCACCAAGCTCGGAAAAGACAAACGGGGCGACTTTGTAAGTGGCTCCATGGGCACAGTCAAGGACGATATGAAAGTCATCCAGGGTATATTTGGCTGGAAAGGTATTTTTGAGAAAAACAATATAACGCCCCTTGGCATCATCTATGCGGGTGGCCCTGCCCACTTCGTCGGCAACCGGCCTGAGTGCGGCCATTTTTTGAGAAAAAATAAGGTCTTCAATGTCCAGTTCCACTTCGTCGGGCAGTTTGAAGCCTGTTTTGGAAAAGATTTTTATGCCGTTATCCTGAAAGGGATTGTGGGATGCGGAGATGACAACCCCTGCATCGGCGCGCATGGATGTGGTAATAAAGGCAATTCCCGGTGTGGGAAGGGGGCCGAGCAGCTGCACGTCAACACCCATTGAGCAAACGCCTGCCGCCAACGCATTTTCGATCATGTAACCGGAGAGCCTGGTGTCTTTGCCGATCACAATATGATGGCCTTTGGCCTGGCTCTTGACGATAAAGGCAATGGCCCTGCCGATCTGCATGGCTATTTCAGTAGTCATGGGGTAGATGTTTGCCACCCCTCGCACGCCATCTGTTCCAAAGAGTTGTCGCATTATTTGGTTCCTGTTTTATTGTCGAAGTTGAGGTACGGTTTTTTCCTTGTTGCTGCCGGATTTTTGTAAGCGTTTCAGGAACACCCTGCTGTGCGTGATCAAGACACCCGATAATACCCCTGTAATCGGTGGGTTGAGCGCGTGCAGCAGGGTGTTCATGGAGTGCTTACGGGTTTTTTACCGGTGTAACGTGGACCTTGAGCGGACGGTGTGATCGTATGGTGATCGGTTCATGTCCGGGCACGGTAACGCCGTTTACAATAACTGCTACGTTGCGCGGCTGCTGTATGTCCTTGGCATTCACATAGGCCCTGAACAACATGGCCGGTACCGGGGTATCGCGGATAAGATTTTCCGGAATATCAGCGACCACGGTGATCGAATTTGGTTCCACAATGACCGGTTTGCCGGCATCTTTAACGTTAATCGGGATTTTTTTAACCGTTTTTGTAACAAATTTTTCCTGGACCTCGATTTTAGCAACTATCACGGTCTCGCCGATCAGGCTGACAAATTCCGGGGAGAGGTCCAGATGCACGGGCAGGGTGATGGAGTGGTTGAGACCATCAAGGTTGATAACATAGGTCTTCAGGGCCAGTTCGGATTCAACGACGGTTTGAGGACCGGAAACAACTATTTTGTCGGGATCCAGAGTGATCTGCTGGAGCGTATATCCCTGTGAGACCTCACCCTCGGTTACGGCATGGATGGGGATTTGCTTCTGCATCAGCCGGTCAATGGATAAAGTAATGTTGGCAGGCTGCAGTTGGATGACGGTAATTCCGCGGGGCAGCGGAATGGAATCCTTGCTGTTTTTAATAACCCTGGTGCCCGGTTCCGCCTTGGAAAGGTCGACAGGGCGCGATATATTTCGGTTGCGTAATTCCTGAATGATGCTGCGCGGGCCCCGGACGGATACATCCAGTTCTTTGTTGAACTGGTTGGAGATCACGAGGTTCTCCGGCAGATTCAACACCTCGATGGGAACCTGGATGTTCATGTCCACCTGGTCCTCTCCGACAACAAAAAACCAGAGTAATGAACCCAGACAGAGTGAGACTATCTTGAGCAGCAGGTCCTGGCGGTTTGTTTTGCCTAACACTGTTCGAATCAGTGATTGTTTTTGTTTTTTCTTTTGAGCCAGGTTTTCCATAAAGGACTGGTCTTCTCCCGGGTAAGGAAAATATTTTTCAGCATTTCGGTCAGTTTTTCTTCATCGCGCAGAGGGGTGATCCTGCCGCCCTGGACAATTGATATTTCCTGGGTTTCCTCTGATACCACTATAATTATGGCGTCGGTTTCCTCGGATAAGCCCAATGCGGCACGATGCCTGGTGCCGTAGCGTTTGTTGATGTTGGGGTTCCTTGACAGGGGGAGCAGGCAACCGGCAGAGTGGATTCGGCCGTTTTGCACGATAACTCCACCATCGTGCATGGGCGACATGGGAAAAAAGATGGCAACCAGCAGCTCACGCAGCAGGTTTGCATCCAGAATAAAGCCGGATTCAATATAGTCCCGCAGGCCGTTTTCACGTTCAATGATAATCAGGGCTCCGATTCGGCGTTTCGCCATGTACATGGCTGCGGAGATGATTTCGCTGATCTCATGGGCGGCCATGTCCTGGTTCTTCTGGAAAAAAGGGGTCTTGCCCATCTGGGTCAGGGCCCGGCGTATATCGCGTTGAAAAACGATTATGACAATAAGTAATATGGAACTTAGAAAAGTGCGCAGCAACAGGTGCAGGGCCAGAAGGTCCAGCCGGCTGGAAATCAGGTAGATAATGGTGATGACAATGATGCCCACCAGCATCTGAACAGCCCGGGTACCACGGATAAGGAGAATGATCCGGTAAATAATATAGGAGACAATCAGGATATCAACGATGTCCTGCCACCTGAGCGAGCTGAAAATATCAGGCATGAAAAACTATTTCTGTAAGAGTTAACCTGTTGTTTTAGAAGTATCTATTATTATTTAAATTTAGCATGTTATATCAACCTTGAACAGGAAAATTAAAGAAACACTGTGATTTTTCTCGTCCAGTGTATATTTTCATGTAAAAGCCGTCCTCAAAGGACAATAATTACTTTCAGATTCTCCTGAATTGAGTTACGGGATTCTATGCTTCGTCATCCATATACAGAGTATGATCGTCTCCATGTGTATTATCTGGACCGGCGGGATCTGCCGTTGATAGATGACCCTGATCTGATCGGGGTCTGGATTGAAGATGATACGGCCATACTTTTTTTCCATACCCCGAAGGACGAATTCGTCCACTGTTTATGCCGGGATATCGGGGCCACAATTGTCTACCAGGCAGACCTTGGGTACCACGACTGGGAAGCCGGAGTGGCGATTACATCCTTTACAACCAAAGCCCTGCGGATCCGCCCGGTCTGGGAGCCACAGGTTGTTTCCCCATCCGGCAGCCTTGAGATTGTGCTTGATCCCAGTGTTATTTTCGGCTCCGGTTTCCATGCCACAACCCGGCTCTGCCTTGAAACCCTGGAGCTGTTGCTCCTTGAATCGGGTATGGAGATCAACTCCGTACTGGATCTCGGCACAGGTACCGGCCTGCTGGCAATTGCTGCAGCAAAGCTTGGCGTTTCGCGGGTTACCGCCCTGGACAATAATCCGCTTGCCGTTCAGGTGGCCCGCCATAATGTAGCACTCAATGACTGCAGGGATGTCGTGGATGTACAACCCTGTGACCTGATGGGCGATCTGCCGGATATGAACTATGATCTGATTATAACCAACCTGTATAAAGGACTGTTGATGCGTTTGTTTGATGATGAGGGATTCTGGCACAGGGGGGTGTACATTATTTCAGGTTTTATACCGGGGATGGAGCCTGATCTACTGGCTGCTCTGCCTGCAGAGAGTATTAAGATGCTGCATCGGGCCAATGCCGAACAGTGGAGGCTATGGCTGCTGCAGTTTGGCGGTGGAGTTGAGGGAGGGCAGGGGAGTTGAACGGTTCGCTTTCTGTCGGCCTGCTTTTGACGTGGCTTGGAACGTTGTCGGTTGTAACCTTTATAGGCAGCCTGCTGGTTGTCCCCTGGCTCATTCTGCAGATGCCGCCGGATTATTTTATCAGACACCGGCTTGAGGTCATGGAGCGTCATCGGCGGCATCCGGTTGTGACGGTACTCATGTTCTGTGTGCGAAACGGCGTCGGTTTTGTTTTGCTGACGGCCGGAATAGCTATGCTGCTCCTGCCGGGCCAGGGAATCCTGACCATGTTGATCGGTTTTTCTCTTATGGACTTGCCGGGAAAACACCGGTTGCTGGAAAAGGTGCTGGAGAACAGTAAGGTACAGCGATCCTTAAACTGGATACGCAGAAAAGGCGGCAGGGAGGATCTGATTTTTAA
The DNA here is from genome assembly GCA_015486315.1 of Desulfobulbaceae bacterium. Classification (GTDB taxonomy): domain Bacteria; phylum Desulfobacterota; class Desulfobulbia; order Desulfobulbales; family Desulfobulbaceae; genus Desulfobulbus_C. The sequence goes on along the minus strand of WFRY01000151.1, from coordinate 1,460 downwards.
CTGAAACGCTTACATGCGGGCTATTATCAAGTCAAGAGTGTCGTTAGTGTCTGTCCAGAAATGAGGATTTTCATTCAAGGTCAGGTAAGCGTAGACTCCGAGGAATGTGATAAAAATAAGCACAGGCCGTATATTCCCAGCATTATTTTTTGAGCATGACCCAGAGATTGGGCGAGGTAAGCGAGCCCGCGAGACTCCGAAAGACCATTTATGAGTCTGTTGATTTAATAGGATTTTCGTTCGAGATCAAGGCATACGAAAAAATTTACCGCAGGCATATAGCTGATATTCCGAGGATAAATTTTTTCGTATAACACAGAGATCGGGCGCAAATACATTAAATCAATGGGCTCATTTATGGACAGGCACTGGTTAATGAAGCGCGTAGACTGAACCGGTGGAAAGCTGAAATTTCGTTTCGCTTTCCACCGGTTGTCGGGACGTTACATGGCATGGCTGCCGTCAACAACAGGTCCTTTGTGTGAATCCGGGGCCTCCGTCGTCAGTCCGGCCGAAATCAGAACTTCACTGAGGTTCATAAAATCCGAACCGTTGGGATGTCCTTTGGCCGCCGGGGCATCAGCCAGCCATGGAGGCTGCGGGTCCTTGCCGGCAGCGGTCTCCATCACCTTTGCCGGGACTTCTCCCTGACAGCTGAACCTGCCGATAACAGTAGCATTTGCTGCCAGTTCTTCGGCCTTGTTGACACCCATTTTTGCATGGTTGGAGTCTGCTGCGGCGCCATGGGTAGCAAAGAGAAATATTTTGCCGCTGCATTTTTTTAAATACTCCTGAGCAGCAGGATCCGGTTTGCCTCCTTTCAGCCAGAAACCGACGCATACAACATCATAACCGGCAGGGGCAGGTGCGTCGTTAACCGAGGCAATTTCTTTGTCGTCCCCCAGTTGTTTAAAGAGTTCCTCGGCCAGTTTTTTGGTATTTCCTCCTGCAGACGAATAAACTACCAGCTTCTTCATGTAACTTCCTCCATACAAAAAAGATTGATTATAGACCGGTACGGCCGATGTACAAAAAGAATAAAATCATTGTAAGCGCTTTATTAACGACACTCCTGACTTGACAATACCTCGGAATGTAAACGTTGCGGGAACGCCCTGCAGTGCGTGATCGAGCCCCCCGATTATACCCCTGTATATCTGGGGACTTGAGCGCGTGCAGCAGGGGGTCATGGAGCGCTTACGAATCATTGGGTACCCGCGGTAACTGGATTGAAAACTGATAAGACCCGTTGTTGTGCATATGTATATCCTAAGAGTTATTCTCTGTCTTTTCAAGCTGTTTCTTGTCTTTCTATTCAATAGAAAGTAGGTATGAGATGTGATGGTTGCCGGCCGGGTATAACTGGTCCTGAGCAAAGCGTTTGTCGCACGTTTAATTGTTGCTGTTTGCGTGTTGAACCGGCTTGACAGTCCACTGCCCGTAGTTGACGGTCTATACTG
>WFRY01000150.1 GCA_015486315.1 Desulfobulbaceae bacterium | reverse complement strand
CAGCAAAGGTTGCAGGGCATCTTTACAGCGCTGCAAAGCAGGTGGAAATAGCAGATATGGATGGAGATGGACGACCGGAGGCTGTCTATCTGGTGTCACGATCCCTCTATGTGTTTCCGTTTGGCATAAACGGGGAACTGCTTTCCTACGAAGTGAACGGGCCAGGGGATGCCGCCGGTTTTTACCTCTGCCCTGAGCATGGCTGGATTGTTGTCAATGTGCTTGTGGAGGGCGTAGGTCTTCGATCTGTGCTGCTTGAGTACAGGGATAATACACTGGTTATTCTCAAGGATAATATAAATCTCTGGCTTTCGTTTCACGATATGGATGGCGATGGCATCAGAGAGACCCTGCTGGGCCAGACCTTTGATCTGCACACGGTCTGGGGCGACAAGGTCTATACCCTTCAGATATCCTCAGACGGCATTCAGTATCTCGGGCAGTTGTCTGTGCCTGATGATTTCCGTACAGGCTGGGCTGAATGGGGGGATGTTGACGGGAATGGTCGAACTGACCTGTGTATTTTTGATCGAGCGGGCAGGGCGTGGCTTTTTGAGGATGGGCTGCTTCGCTGGTCCACTCCTCCAGGACTTCTGTTGCCAGGCGGATACAGTGACACCATTATGCATGCAGTTGTCTATGATGTTTATGCTGACGGACGGGGTGAGATGCTGTTTGCCAGTGAGCTTCCAGACCGGGGCAATGAGTCTGAAGCAGGTCAAATCGTCTGTTGCATAAGGTGGGAAAAGGGCAGGTTTGAGGTCACGCCTGTAACGCGACCAGTTCATTCATGGATCGCCGGCATATCAGTATTTGATAACTCCCTGCTGGTGGCAACAGTGCCATATCCGGAAGATGAAGATGAACAGCCCTCAGAGACCATTATGTACAGGGTGAAGCTTCCCATCGCTCATTCAGGGGGTGGGCAAAAATAATTGGTCCCGGAACTTGGTCCTGTTTGAGCGTCCGACTATTTGCATTAAATCCTTTATGCCCTGTGGTACAGCGGTCTTGCGCAAAATCGTAACTTGGTCCCTGCCCAACCTGGTCCCGGAAGATAATGTCACCTGCTGCTGATCCAGTGCTGACACATCGGATTCATGTTCGAAGTGGCGAGATTCTACTTCTATATTCTTCACATGCAGCCAGTAACGACGGAGGCGCCCCCTGGTTTATGCCGATCGTTTTGCAGGCCTGTACCAGGTTTTTCACCGCTGATTGACATTCGCGTTCCTTGCTCAACTTTGGATACACATCTTCTTCATTTACCTGCTGATCATTCAGGTAATATATCCATGTCTCTATATTACGCCGGGGGACGACAATGGCCACTGCGTCATTTTCAGTTCGAAATGATACATTTTGAGTCCTGCATATAGACTTGAACTCATTAATTCGCTCCTGGACCTCCAAGGTATCGGCATCAATAACTGCTATCAGCCCTGTAGCGGCCTTGTGGCTTCGATTTCTATAAATTTCAAGTTCTTTTGGAAATGTTTCTCGTACCCACTGTTCTGCAGAGCCTGTCGCTGCCGGACTCTTTTCTACCCGTATTTCCCTTGTATTCCAGCCCATGCCCTTAAGAAACCGCCTCACAAAAGACTCATGCTGTGAGTCTTCACAGAGAAGGGTGATTTTCACACGTCGTGAACTCATTCCGTCCACCCCCGGGCAATCTGTTCAGAAAGTTTCAGACCTTTATCAATTCTATTCGGCATATCTTTTACGCGGGCAGGACCGAGTGCATCACGTTCAATCCACTTACCGCATTCCGGTCCGAGATAATCTATCAATTCCGGATGATGACTTATAAGTATCGCCTGAGTAAAATTATCACCGCAGGCATCATTTAATTCCATGAGCCAGGGTTGGATTTCCGGTAGCGCCACATAGTTCTCAGGCTCATCAATAAAGAGCGTGTGGCCAAGATCCTGCAAACCGAGCAGAAGTGAGTACAGTACAATCATGACACGTTGACCATCCGAGAGTTTTTCAAACTCAAAAAAAATAGGAGAATGCCCCTCTTCTTCACGGGTAAAGCCAACTTTGAGAATTCTATGTCTACCTGCCTGCTCCAGTTTGAAGGCATGAAATCCGGGGATACTGTTTCGCAATTCCTCTGTTAATTTGAATATTTTATCCTGGTGCTCCTGCGATAAATATCTATACCATGACGCAAAATTTGTACCGTCTCGGTTGAGCCAGCTTGACTCCTCCCCTGTATCAGAGCTCATTGTCTTTGGTTGCAGGCTCACAATAAAAACCATTTCCATCCATTTCTTAAATTCGGTCAGCATTTTATTATCGGGTCTTGCAACTATGGTCGCCAGACCGGAGACTGACCAATCAAAGGAATATGCCGGCCCTAATGTATGGTCATCGTGATAAAGTTGTATGGTTCCCTGATCGAACTTAAACAAAGGCTTGCCGTCAAGGAGCAGATGTTCTTGTTCGATTCGCTGTTTTTTAATATCAGGGTTGTACGATATGACGAGTTTATAGGAAAACAGGCCATTTTTTCCTTGTACATCGATCTCAAAAATTTGTTTCTGACTCTTGAGCCAGGCGGTTAGATCTTCTGGTGGAAATACTTCACTGATTCTGGCATTGTCCACGATCAGGTGTCGGATTCCATAAAGCAGATCAAACAGAGTTGATTTCCCACCGCCATTAGGCCCCATCAGCAGCGTTAATTCATCAAAAGTTATTTCAAAATTATCGAGACATCGATAATTGTGTGCATATAGTTTTCTCAGCATCACGGGTCTCCTTGTCGTGAGGGATATGAAGCTATGTCTTTAAATATTATTTTTAAATCATCTCTTCTTCAAGACACGACCTTGTTATCAATTAATAATGGAGAAAATTTTTTATTAATTCAGTAGTTACACATAGTTAAGCAAGCAAGGCGTAACTTCTCAATAAGTTCGTGGAGACTATTCTGTGTATGCAGTACCCTATAAGCTGATAAAAGAAAATTTTGTTGGTGCCCAAACTCCAGTTTGGGTACCCATTGGTTTGAAGCTCCTGCTTCTTTCCTTATTGATACTTGCAGGGTGGGTCACCTGTCCCTGTATGGAAGCTGGAGCTTCCGGCTGTACGTTCCCAAACTGGAGTTTGGGAACGAGCGGGTATAGATCAACTGACTGACCCGGAGCGGATCATGCAGGATGATCGACGCTGCCATATGATTAGATTCCGTCTTACATCAATCGCATTCTGCAGCGTAGCACATGAGAATTTGCACGGATTTATTGAGAAGTTACAGCAAGGCGCCATGCACCTGATATTTATTGTTGCGCTGCAAGATATTGTTTTCCCTGCTCTGTAATGCGATAGCGCTGTTTACTGCTGACAAGTTTGTCAGGGATGGTCATCGCTACAAGACCAGCCGAAAGTAAGGGCTTTAGGCCCTGGTCCCTGAACCAGGTCCTGTTGGAGCGTCAGGCGTCTTCATTAAATCTTTGATACCCTGCTCTACAGCGTTTTGCCGAAGAACTTCGACTTGGTCCCGACTTTTTTCTAACCGTGAATGAGTAATCACCTCTTGTCCGGCAAGCTGATTCCATTCAATTTTTCGCCTGGACCAGTGCTGATTGATATTCTGGGAAAAATCCGAACGGACCAGTTTTGCTCTTGATAATAGCCAGTCTTCAGATTCACGTCTAATAACAACCCCTTCCAACAATTCCGTGGAAGAATATGCGCTGCTTTTTTTTAAAAAATTATCAAACAGTTCAGCCAGGGTGATTTTCCCCTTATATAATTCTGGAACAACGTAAATATCCAGTAAATCAGCCAAGTTATTTCTGCGCCTGCTACTCCAGAATTTTCCTGCTTTTCGATCATATACATCAAAAAGCAGGAACCAATCCTGGAGAGCATCATAACCAACAGAATGGCGAGCCGCGCACCATTCACCGAAAAGTATCAGATGATCTGCCGCCATTGCTGCAATATTTTCAGCTTTGGGAGCGAGCCAGGCTGATAATTTCTGGAACTGACCTGAGAAGGGTTCTGAAAGATATTGTCCGCGATTTTGAACACTAATATGACCGCTTGGGTCAGTTGAAAATCCTATATTGGCGCCGTCCAGTTTTTCTTCAACAAGGACTTTGGAGTGGAGCAATGATTTTGCTTCCGAAGGGGAAAGCAGTTTGTCATTGCGGAGGGGATTTTCACCGAGCCATGCGAGATGCGGCGTATGTGGGAAACGGAAGAAATCAGTCATGAACCAAATTTTTTCTTGTGAAAACGTTCAATATCTTCCCGGCACACGAATTTCACATGAATGCCATGCCGTTCCAATGCGACCGCCCAATCGAGCCATTTTGAATCTGCCGCTTGTAAAATTTCAGGTTTTTCCGGATGTGCTGCTGACAGGGCAACAAAAACCCGGTCTGAAGAATCGAATTCTTCTAAATCGTCATCTTCTGGAAAACTCTCAAACTTTCTTTCCGGATGTTCCTGCAGGGGAACAAGGTCACACTTGTCCGGATTCGCATTATTCTGTAACACCCATTTGATAAAAGCATCTCCTGGTCTGTTTCCCTTTCCGGGCGTTGTCTTGTTCTGATACTCCGTTAAAATGCGAAATGAGTCATCCAAGGCTACTCGACCATTTCGCATTATGTCCTGTAAAGCCAAAGCACAATCTGCCACACAGTCCGGAGAAACATCAGCATGCTGACCATTGGCAACCAGCGTCACATTGGTATCTATTACTTTTGTTGTACTACTCATTTTTTTTTGCCTCATGCCTGCGTTTGGCTGCTGCAACTGTGCGGGCAGTGAGGTCAGCCATTTCATCACCAAAAAAATGCTCCGGCCAGTTTTCAATATCCCCGAAGAGATTAATACGTAGTGGCTCAAGCTCAGTCTTATCTCCACTTCTCTTGCAGAAATAAACGGCGACATCCTTGGGGGAAATTTCACCTTCTGCAATACGTCGCTGGAGACGTGTTAGAAAATGTTCTGAATGGCTTTCGATAATCATCTGTATTTTTCGTTCATTACCATTCTCCCTTGCCTTTATCGCCGAGATAAATACATCTGCCAGTTCTGCCTGCACCTGGGGATGGAGATGAATCTCTGGTTGCTCCATCCACACGATGGAACCGGGAGGGCAATAAAAAGCTTCTACCAGCACAGGTAGAACCTGCGAAACGCCAAAACCTACGTCTGTAATCTTTACTTCTGATGCTGTAGCATGGGTCTTGACTAAAACCTCATATTCTTTACGCCCTTCGGCAACGGGATTGACCGAAAAACTGTGAATTATACCAATGTCTTTCATCCATCCAGCAATAAATTCAGCAAAGTTATAATACCGTTTTTGGGGACCACGGTTGAGCCGTCTGGTCTGGGACTGTGCCGCCAATATAGCGCTGATAGTGTACTCTCCCTTATGACCTACTCCCTCCGGAGAGTCACCTGACCACTGGTAGGTTCTCTTGGGGTAATCTCGAATGGGGCCGAGGTAAAAGAACTTGCTCAACATTTTCTCTGTGGAAAGAGCAAAGTCGGAAAGAAAACCGGCATTTTGAAAACGGGCTCGACTCTGTTCAGAGATACGGTAAAACTTTTCAGGTTTATCCAGGGGCCATCCACGGCCACTGGTTCTGACAAATTTATATCTATCCGATTTTAGATCAAAGTTACCAGAGTCCTTGCGAGAATAATTCAAATCAAGCGTCAGTTCATTATCATTGTATAATTCATAACTTAACTTCGTGATTTCAGGTTGTTCATTTTTGCCTGCATTGAGCGATACGTCTAAAAAGAGACGGTTGCCGGAATACCGTAATTTATGCAAAGGATCCTTTACTTCAAAACCAGGCGGCAACTGCCATTCCAGATTAAATTTTAATGGGTGGCTAAGATCATGTTTGTAAATACATTCCTGAAAGGTCCCCAAGTCAATAAAGGCATTATCATCACCCAGGTGCAGGGCGCGTTGACGGTCAACCGATATAGCTGTCTGTTTGAGGGCCAGCAACAGGTGCCCCAGGCTGCTTTTGCCGGTACTGTTTGCTCCAAAAATTACCGTTAAGGGCGCAAGCCTTATTTTGCCCGTATCCCTCCATGCCTTAAAATTTTCAATACTTACTGAAGTTAACATGGTTGTTCCTTGTTGTTATCCTTTGTATATCTGTACTCATTCAATTCTACTATGGGGACTTATTCAAGGGCTGAAATTGCCGCATTATGCTTGTTTTCTATAAGCAGCCATGCTATAGGACATCGGGAATTGCTCAGTAAAAACTCAATATATGTTCATTAAAAGCGTTTAATATGGCAAAAGAATATAATTACTTTTATATCTGACATCTAAGAGCGTAAATTGTAAACTTAAAAATAGATGTTTAAGATATCTACGACCTCTAATAAACATACTCATTGCTTTATAACCATGTTTCTTAATAGGTTTAGGATTTATAGAATTCTCAATAAACCACTAAGTGATGATATATAATAACAGACAACCAATATGCAAAACATCATCTCATTACGCTTAGTTTTACGGGAGTATTCCCCGTTTGTCCCGTCTTTATTAAGGGGCTGTCCAAAAATAACTTACCGATTTCACATCTCATTTTAAGGCCATCCTGAGCTGAACTTCAATCACAAAATTCTGATGCGTAGTCCGGCTACGCCTGCGGTTTTGCTCAATCAGTGCAACTCAGCCTGACTAAAATTTGAGCGCGCTATCATCCAACTTATTTTTGAACAGACCCTATGTATTGCGGGGGCTGCGTGGCTTTTTGAGGCTTGTTCTGCGAGAAAATTTGCAAATAACGTTCGGTACACATCATAACAGTTTCAGAACCAGTCTTAAAAAAGCCACACAGCAATTTTCCGATTTTTTTTAGAGCTGGAACAATTCAGCAACATTACAGCATCTTTCTGCGGGTGACCATGTCCATGTGTATGTCATTAACCTTTTTCTGGTATTCGGATGGCGTAATCTTCGCCCCCTTTATGCCGCCGCGGAGGTTGATCTCGGCCAGATATGCAGTGCCATCGCGGGTCAGCATCAGATCAATATGCGCGTATGGGAATTTGCCCCGTGTCATTATTTCCCTGCATCTGTTTTTATACTCCGTGCTCAGTTCGTAACTTCCGCTCTCCCCTCCAAAATGCAGGTTGTTTCTGAAAGAGCTCCGGCTCATGCGCCAGTATGCCTCCTGATATTCACCCATGATAATTACTCTGACGTCTGTGGCATCAGGGACAAAGGGCTGTACTACAAAAGGAAATTCCAGGCCGCTGAAACATGCTGCATTGTACACGTCTTCAATGCT
>WFRY01000149.1 GCA_015486315.1 Desulfobulbaceae bacterium | reverse complement strand
GGGTCAGATCGGCGAACCCGGTGGAATTTCCTACGAGGAATGTTCACGGTTCATGGACGAGGCCAGAGAGATAACCTATACATTCTCCAAATTAACCAAAAAATTAAGTAACAGGGTCCACCTTCGCTATTTTATCCCCCAGGAATTGAGGGATATAAAGGGGGAGCAACGAGAATGAGCAACAAAAGTGAAATAATACGGCTTATATTGAGCAATCTGGTAATATTTAGACTGGATTTACCATTCGTGGATTGTGAATGTGGGGAAAACCGTTGATATGCGAGCGTTTGGGAGAGTCGTCAGTTACCAATATTTTACCACTATCCGCCATGAAAACCCCATAATTCGCCCAAAATTCCGGAAAAGCGGGCATTTTAAAAGGCATGAAAAAAGCCAGTAATATCAATGGTAATAGTTTGATATTACTGGCTTAAATATGGCGTCCCCAACCGGATTTGAACCGGTGTTGCCGGCGTGAAAGGCCGGTGTCCTGGACCAGACTAGACGATGGGGACATGTCCAATGTATATGGTGGGTCGTGCGCGGCTCGAACGCGCGACTCTCTGCTTAAAAGGCAGATACTCTACCAGCTGAGTTAACGACCCTTTGTGGTTTGAGAGCAGATTTATCTACCCTTTTCTATATACAGTGTCAATAAAAATAATGCAAAACTGTTCGTTGATTTTTATTTTTTTTCTGCCGGCAGCCGTTGTGTCCGGCTGCGCAAATTGCTTGTTGCCTGCTGTTATCTCTGCTATAAAGGGGGATTGATAAAATATTGACCAGCAGCGGCCCCTGCCGTTTTTTCTTTTGCAACAGGATATTTTTTTATGGCTTTATTATCAGGTAGTGCTTCGTTTACCCGTTTTACCGTCGAGGGTGAGATACCGAATAATTTCTGGGATTTTATTGCAGAAAAAGTGGCGGCGCACAGTTTTCAGGACATTGATGACACCATGGACGAGTATTCCATTGGCTGGGTATCGGTTGCCAATATGTTTGATTCAGATTTTGCCTACAGTTCGTATGCGGCTGGTGATTATGTGGTGCTGTCCATGCGGGCTGATGAGCGCAAGGTCTCTGCTGCGGTACTGAAAAAGTATACCATGAAGGAAGAAGAGCGGGTCAAGCGTGAAAAAGAGATTCCCCGCCTGGCAAGATCCGTCCGCCTGGAGATTAAAGAACGGGTACGGGTGGAACTGGTACGTAAATCTGCGCCTGTTCCAGTGGTCTATGACCTGTGCTGGAGTCTGTCGGATAATACCCTGCTCTTTTTTTCCACCAATCGTAAGGCACTGGCTTTGCTTGAAGATTTGTTCAGGGAAACTTTTGACTTGTCCCTGATCCTGCAGATTCCCTGGAACGCAGCTCTCCATTTAGCCGATGAAGAGGCCGTAGCAGGCCTTGATGATCTGCGGCCTGCACTGTTAATTTAAAACAGGGATAACCTGGAAGCGGCTCAGGGAGACTTGAGCGCTGACAACGTGACCCCTGGTTTTGTACCTGGAACAAATTTATATGGATTTAGTTGATCTTATACAGGAAAAACGTTTTCTGGGTCAGGAGTTTCTGGCCTGGCTCTGGTATAAATCCGAGGAACGGGGCGGCAATGTCGACCTGCCGGGAACCGGTGACATTCTGGTGGTGTTTGAAAAACACATGCTGCTGGAATACGGCGAAGGTGCAGACAGTGAAAAGCTGATCTGCCGTGGTCTGCAGACCGAGCTGAAAGAGGCCCGGGCCGGCCTTGCCTTGGGAAAGAAGCCTGAACAGGCCCGAATCAGGCTGGCCAGAGGCGACTTCGAGTTCAGTGTTACCCTGACCGCCGCCAGCATGGAATTTCGCAGCGTCCGGCTGCCTAAAACGGCAGGAGCTGATGACGGTGATGATCCGGACAGTCTGGAAGGACAGATCCTGGAACGTATTTCGCTGTTTGAAGATCTGACCAAGTTGGTGAATGAACTGTTTGCGATGTTTATCAACATCCGGGCTACCGGTAAATGGCCGGATGAACTGGTCAAGATTCGAGATTGGGTCAACAGCGGTTCCGGTCGGGTCGAGGTGTAGTGCGTCCTGCGGCGTTCCCCTTGAAGGAAGCCGTCACTCCATATCACAACGTTTATTGAATAAAAATGGAATTTGAAACCGTTATCGGGCTGGAAATTCATGCCCAGATGAAGACAAAGAGCAAGATATTCTGCGGCTGTTCCACAGAGTTCGGTGCACCGCCCAACACCCATACCTGCCCGGTCTGCCTGGGGATGCCCGGTTCTCTGCCGGTGCTGAATAAAAAGGTGGTGGAAAACGGGATCAAGCTGGCCCTGTCCTGCGGTTTTACCATCAACAAACGCAATCAGTTTGCCCGCAAGAATTATTTTTATCCTGATCTACCCAAGGGCTACCAGATTTCCCAGTTTGAACTGCCCATTGCCGAGCATGGCCAGATAGACATTGAGGTCAACGGGACAGAGAAAACCATCGGCATCACCCGGGCCCACATGGAGGAAGACGCAGGCAAACTGGTGCATGACGATGTGGAGCCTGAAAGCTATGTGGATCTGAACCGTACCGGAACGCCGCTGCTGGAAATTGTCAGCGAACCGGATCTGCGTTCACCTGAAGAGGCCGTGGCCTATTTGAAAAAACTGCATGCCATTGTCCGCTATCTTGATATCAGCGACGGCAACATGCAGGAGGGCAGTTTCCGCTGCGATGCCAATATTTCGCTGCGGCCGATGGGCCAGGAAGAGCTAGGCACCCGTACCGAGCTCAAGAACATGAACTCCTTTAAAAATGTCCAGCTGGCCCTGGAGTATGAAGAGCGAAGGCAGCGCGATATTCTGCTCGACGGCGGCTCTGTAACCCAGGCCACCCTGCTCTGGAATCCGGACAAGAATAGAACAGAGTCCATGCGCGGCAAGGAAGAGGCGCATGATTACCGTTATTTCCCGGATCCTGACCTGGTGCCGGTGGTGATTGATGAGCAGTGGATTGAACAGGTGCGCAGCGGGCTGCCTGAACTGCCCGACCAGCGGCGGCAGCGATTTATTCAGGCCCTGGGCCTGCCGCCCGATGATGCCGCGCTTATCACTGCCTCCCGGGAACTGGCAGATTTTTTTGAAGCCGTCTGTGAAGAGTATAACAACCCGAAAAAGGTAAGTAATTTTATCGGTACTGAGCTGCTGCGTGAATATGGTCCGGAGCAGATCAGTCAGTGTCCGGTCTCTGCCTTACAGCTGGCAGCTCTGCTGCTGATGGTGGAGAAGGGAACGATTTCAGGTAAAATAGCCAAGACCGTATTTGCTGAAATGCTCACAACAGGTGCTGACCCGGAAAAGATAGTCAAGGAAAAAGGTCTGATTCAGATGAGCGATGAAGGCGAACTGGTGGCCCTGGTGCGTGAGATCATCGAGGCCAATCCCGAACAGGCCCGGCAGTACCGCGACGGCAAGACCAAGGTGATCGGATTCTTTGTCGGCCAGCTGATGCAGAAGACCAAGGGCAAGGCCAATCCGCAGCTGGCCAATAAACTGTTCAGCAAGGAACTGCAGTAACCAGCATGGCTGGACCAAATCTTGGGTCCACAGCCCCAACGAACGATGAGAGTGATGCAATAGCTGGGGTTTTGGACTCCACTTTCATATAAAACAACGGATGGGCTTGAGCGAAACCTCTGAAGATCCGGGAGTCTAAGGCGTTCTCTGACTGTGGACAAAAAAAAGTGGCAGCAAAAAGGGGCGGGACATCGGCAGCGTCTGCGGGAGAAGTTCCTGGAGCTGGG
>WFRY01000148.1 GCA_015486315.1 Desulfobulbaceae bacterium | reverse complement strand
GTTGTGAGTAAATACAATATTGTCATCATATGTGAGATGGGCACCGAGGGAAGGTTTTATGACTACAAATGCCATTACCCTGCTGCAGGCAAGAAAAAAGAATAGGATAGCGGCACAGAAACAGCATGTCGCTGCTATCATACTGGCGGACTTGATCCGGTTTTTTCTGAGATACATTTCAGCTCAGCCTGTAAATAGGTGATCGGGAAGCATGTATTCTTGGTTGTGGGTTCAAAGAATGCATGCTCCCCGGTTTGTTCTGAAGTGTTAAAGTCAGCGAATATATCCAGAAGGGGTACCTGCTTAAGGAACCAGCACCACATCCCCGCTCTGAAGTTCTATGTTCTGTTCAAGATTTTTACCGGCTGCAATGTCGTCGTAGTCAAAATCTATCTTGGTTTCCCCGTTGGGGCTGTGGCGTATGATCACTATGTCGCCAAGGTCAGCAAAAGGATTGGTCCCCCCTGCCATGCTCAGGGCCTGAAGCACTGTTACTCTGGGCAGAACGACAAACATGCCTGGTTTATTTACCTTGCCGATAACATAAATTTTGTATGATTCTATTTTTACAGGGGTGACCGTCACGTTTGGCATGGACATGTAATCAGAAAGGCCCTTTTCCACCTCTTTCCTGACCTCTGGAATAGTCCGCCCCGCAGCTTTTATCTGGCCAATCAGGGGAAAGTTAACATAGCCGTCAGGCTGAACTATCACCTGCCTTGTAAGATCCTGATCTTTCCATACTGAGATTTCAATAATGTCTCCCGGCCCAAGGGTAAAAGAAGGTGTTTCTGCTCCAAAGCACACGCAAGGTACTGACAGGAGCAGGAGTGTTAATATATTGGCAATTAGATGATTCTTCATGGAAGACGGCATGCCGCAATTCAGCAGGTTAGACAGATTCATGAGTTCATTCCTCCCTTAAGCAAAAGTATTATGCACTGCACTATATTATATAACATTATTTCATAAAATTGCATTGATAAATTTACGTGCTGTATAATCACAGCGGTACACAACCCTGAGAGATGAAGGCCATATTTTTAAAGCGTCGTCCCTTGAATTGAGTGTTTCAAAATTTAAAAAAGTAAATTTCCCCAATATAAAAGCCAGTTATATACATTATAGCTTCCCGATTTTGAAACCATTAAATATTGCTGCCTTCACTGCATCTCCATTATCACAGGGGTTTCCCGCATAGTCAACTATGGCGGGGGAATCCCCCTTTCTTGGATATGCCATAAAATCCAACAAACGCTCAAATCAATGTCTTATATATCAGTATCGGTTGTTACAGGTGATATGGTAAGGAAGAATTCCCGACCAGGTAAGTCCTGTCCTGACCGGTGCAGAAGAGAAATGATATTTGAAATATTTGCTGAAAAGAAAATGGGGAAGCCTGTTAAGCTTCCCCATGAATTTAGTCGGTAATTGATGATATTACTTGCGTTTTTTGAAGCCTGCGATGCCGAGAAGGCCAGCACCAAGAAGATAAATTGCCCCCGGGATGGGTACGGGTTGTGCATCTATCTGAATCAGCTTAACACAGCTTTTGGGCCAGCATAATACGTGCATGCCGTAGCTCAACTCCTGCAGGTCATTTCCAGCAGCCCAAGGTGAATCGTCATCAACCCTCATGGCAACCTGAAATTTATTTGAATCCTGAAGGAAAAAACTGGGAGCTGCATCCTGTACATGTTTAAGTCCCCAGTCGCCATTACTTTGGGCAATAAACTGTATGGTATCTGCTGTGGCAAGGCCCGGAATATAGTTGATCAGGAAGTAAGGATCAACTGTCATATCGGCCTGGTCATCAAATATGGCAAACTGCATATCCCAGGACTGACTCAGATACTGCACGTCAACCTGGCCGGATAGTGTGGGTACCCATATTGTACCGTTGCCTGCTGGACAGTCGGGCGAGCAGTCGACCATTGCTTGCGCATTCATAACAGGCCCGATCATAAGCAATGCTATTGTTGCTATAACTAAAATAAATGTCTTTTTCATAAGTACAAGTCCTCTCAAAAGTTAAAGGTTAAAGTTGATGGTTATCGGAAATTATTACTGCCTTTTCTTGCGCGCAAAACCGGCAAGCCCTATGAGGCCAGCACCAAGCAGCCATACAGCACCGGGGATGGGGACAGGATTAGGATTCTTCTGAATAATTTGTAAATCCATCCAGTTTATTTCGTCGGGTTCTGGAAAGAATCCACCTCCTTGATTGTCAGCATGCCCTAATTTTATTATGCTTGTGCCAGGATTTAAACATTGAAACGTCACGGTTGCCAGTGCTACGTTTCCGCTTATTGGGTCTCCTCCTAATGGAGCTCCTGCATTGAATTCTATCTGTCCTACCCCTTCATCCGTTTCCGGTTTAAAGCTCCACTCTGCTGCCACATCGGCTTGTTGCAAATTTAACTGTGACGGATCATATTGCAATTTAAAGCCCATTGCCATTACATCCTTTAAGTCATAACCTACAATATCTGCCGTAAAAGCATCACCTGTATCAAGTGTATATAGGGTATCCAGGTTACCATCAGGCCCGATATCAATACCTACCGTAATGGCTGCATTGACTGTTGATGTTCCAAAGAGTACCAGTAAGATTGCTAAGATGTACAACATACTTTTTTTCTTCATGATTAATTTTCTCCTTTTCCATTTTTTTATTTTAGTCTCCTCTCGTCATTAATGACAAGAGCAGTCTTTTTTACCCCAATCTCCATTGAATAGTGCATAGTCAGAAAAATACACAACACCATCGCCATCCAAGTCGCATGCTGGATTATATTGCTCGTCTCCATAACTGGTACCCCAAGCGGCATTGAATAGTGCATAGTCAGAAAAATACACCACAGTGTCATTATCCATGTCGCCTTCACATGCATTGGCTTTGACACAGATGCTTCCTAATTCTGCTGGCACATTTGTCGGTTCATCAACTGTCCCATTTAATTTTACAAAATTGTCAAATGTTTTTGCTGGATGTTCAGGATGATATTTACCCCGGTCTACATTAATCGGACTGACTCCGTTTGCTTTCGCTTCAAATACTATCCATCCAAGCAGTACCTTGCCATCCAATCCTACCGTAGAGCTACCCTGGATGTGGCCACCAATCATTACTACTGTACCAGCGGCATTGTCGATTTCTACAGCTGGAGTGTTGTATTGATCATCTGTAGTGGCGGGATTACCATCGGCATCCATCAACCAGCCATGTTCCACGTCCTCAAATTTCCCTGCATCCACTACCTGCAAAATGTTAGGATCAAAACTCACCTTTACACCCATGCTAATAAGCTGATCAGCACCTTCAGCATAAATATGCATCCTAACTTTGCCATTTATTTCTCTTTGTGCGTGTTCAGGATTGATGC
>WFRY01000147.1 GCA_015486315.1 Desulfobulbaceae bacterium | reverse complement strand
TTCAATCTGAAAAGATCGTTCTATAAATTCATCCAAGTCTTCGGAAGGAATCAGTGTTCCACGCCATTCATGTCGAATTGCCTGTAATACTCCTATTTGAATTTCGCTGAGTTGATCAAATAGTGAATGACGATGATGCAATTGGATAATTTCACGTTCTTCCGGAACTTCTTCTGTGAATGTGACCTTATTTTTTGCGCGTTTAACTGATTTTGTACTTTCAAGTGATATTTGCTCTAAGCTTTCTCGATTCTTTTGTCTCCAACTGTATGTTAACTCACCAGAAAAGGCATCTGTTACAAAATACCTATCCAAATGGTATGATGATTTCATAGCATTATCGATATTACATTGACTTTGTACAATTTTGTCTATAATTGTATAAAATTTTTTCTGGAGATTAACAGGAGGTAGAATAATCCTGAGTTTAGTCAAGAAATTTGTTTCAAGATTATGTACTGTTGCACCAACACGAACTCTTCTCAATAATAATGGAGCCAACACCATTAACTGATACAGTAAAAAAAACCCCAATTCTTTCGTCTTTGGAACAAATGCTTTAATATCCTGATTTATTGTTACATCTGTTGTGTTTAGTGCGCAAGGAAGTGTATGTTTTAATATGCCACTTCTGGTAACAACTAAGATTGATCCTTTAGGTATTAAGTGAGTTGCACTTTTTTTTATTGCCTCCTTACTTATGTGATCTTCTGAATTTGATATGAATTCTTTAGTCATATCTTTTGGGGAAATCCACGGGATATCACCATTCCAGAAATCTGACCGCTCTTTTGATGGCGTTCCACCTCCTACTACCTGGCAAATATTACCCAATAATTCAGTATCCCATTTATTGTCATTGCGATGAGGGTCACCAAACATTTCAAGAAATAATGCTGAGGGCAGTTGTTTGGTTTTCTCTAAAATGTTTTGGCGTAAACGTCGGAGTTCATCAGCCTGTTTGAGTATATCGACTATGCGTTGTTGTTCTGAGATAGGGGGTAAGGGGAATTGAACAGATTCTAATTCCTGTCTGTTTAAACCAGGAACACCAACAACTATCGTGAGTTTCTTTAACTGCATATAGTCGAGGATATACGACAAATATTCCAAAGCTACTTCTGGTGCTAATTCATCTAAATAATAAGCAGTATCAATACACCAAAAAGGGGCGTTTGAAAGGTAAATAGATCCAACGGTTCCCTTTCGTCCAATTATTATGGCTGGTCCATTATTGAGGTACTTATCATGATAGCCAACAATGCCACCTGAACCAAAAACGGGATAGTCTCCTTGGTTATTCCGATGTTCTTTTTTTAGAGCCTTACCGTATACGACACGACAGATATCCCCAAGACGAACTAAAGCCCAAGAGTCCGGAAGTGGTGGCCAAAGGAAACGCCCCATCAGCCTTCCTCCACCATGGCCAACAATTTCCCCAATCCATCAATGATCTTTTTTTCCTGTTCCTGGAGTTCCCGAATCATCTCCGCTACGCTTTTATCACTTTTAATGGCATCAAAATTAAAGGGCTTATACTGCCCGGCAGAGAGATTCCAGTTGCGGGCCTCAATACAGTCGGGATCAAGTAGATTCTCAATCAGTTTTTCTTTGTTATCATAGAGCTGAATCGAGGTAAGATATTCCGGTCGTACCTCCCCGTTTTCATCATGACTCCCCTTGAGTTTGCCGTCTTCGCTCATCCAGTCCTCGTGAACGGCATACACACGAACCGGCGCAGTCCAGTGCTTGGCCTCTTTTAAGGCCTCTTCATGTCTAAAGACTTCCAGGGAACGTAAAACAACATTATATCCATCAAGCTGAGCAAAGGCCCGGGCTGCGTTTTCCAGGGGTTCTGTCAATTTTTCCTTTGAAAATTCTTTAAAATGAACGGGTTGTCCAACGACTATTGAACCATAATATTTTTTTTCTGCAGCAGTAAGGGCTTGTCTGTAAGCCTTTTGATACAATTTCAAGGCCACTTTTTCTTCTTTATCAAAAAGTCCTTTATGCTGTTCACAAAGCGACCGGAAACTACTGGCTGCTCTTTTCATTGCATCTTGAGCCAGTTTTACCCGGTGTTTTTTTAATTTTTTTGTTTTCGCCTTTAAGGCCGCTTCATGGGCAAAGCGACTCATGACCGTAAGAGCCATTTCATTTAAAACAGGTTGTTGCTCTTTAAGGATTTTACTATATGCGGCCTCGGGATCAGCGGGTAAGCCGGCAAAAAGTTCGGCAATCGAACGTACCTGATCTTTCTCGCTGGTTACCTGCGGATTTTTTGAAAATACGGACAGGGTATGTTTGTCCACCAGTCGCCAGCGTTCTGTTCGATACTGCGGTTGATAATAATCAAGCTCATCCACTTCCGGTGTATGCCGTGTCTTATACTTGGCAAGCATATCCCAGAGGTCGTTATCCTCTCCGCGTCGTTCATTTCGTTTGGCATCCAGGGTAAAGGCCTCTTGGCTCACCTCATAAAACCACACGATTTCCGTTCTTGGGGCATCCCCCTGCTTCCAACTTCCCTTATCCTCTCGACGTGTTTCTTTTTGGAAAACGATGATAGAGGTTTTCACCCCTGCATATGGTTGAAAAAGACCTGCCGGCAATGAAATGATACCCTCCACCAGATGTTCTGTTAACAATTCGCAGCGCAGCTTGACATGGGCGGCTGTATTTCCGAATAAAACCCCTTCGGGAACAATAACCGCGCATCGCCCCCCGACTCGCAACAGATCCAGCATCAGCCAGACAAAAAGAAGTTCACTCTTGTTGGTAATAACCTGTTTTGCCTTTTTGCCAGTCTTACCGGCCTTTGGAAAAATGGATGGTTCCAGATCTGCACTGTCCACGGTTCCGGTGAATGGAGGATTGGCAAGGACAACATCAAAACTCTCGGATTGGAGGGGATCGTTTTCATTTCGTTTGCCCAGGCTATCCCGCTGGTGGATTTCAGGGTTTTCAATTCCGTGCAGAATCATATTCATCCAACCGATCCGCACCATGGTACGGTCATTATCAAATCCCACCAGGTAATCCCCTTTGTGAATAGCCTCATCTTCCTCCGGAGTAAGCTGATCACCATAGACCCGGTGGGGAGTGCCATCCCATTCAATGCGTAACTGTTCGGGATCGGTACGTTTGCTGAGGAGATAACTGAGGCTTGAAAAGAGGAACCCACCGGTGCCGGCAGCCGGGTCGATAATTTTCTCACCCGGCTGCGGATCAACCAGCTCGACCATACAGCGAATAATATGGCGTGGAGTGCGGAATTGACCGTTTTTACCGGCGGTTGCTATCTCAGAGAGAAGATATTCAAAAGTGTCGCCCATTATGTCGGAAGCATCACCGACGGTATCTACCCGTTCAAAAAGTTCATCGATAAGTTTAATGGCTTCCTGCAGGATTGCGCCTTTATTGGGATCGAGCTGGAAATAGGCATCACTCATTCGGCTGCCGATGGCTTCGATTCCATTGGGGGGTGACGCGGCCCTGGCAATATGTTTTTCCAGATCCCTCAGCCATGGGAAAACAACATCTATCAGGTGCTGGGGGGTTTTATCCTGTTTGATATAACTCCAGCGGCATTGTTCTGCTGTAACCTCCTGCTTTCCGACGGAGACTTTTCCATCATAAATAGATTTGCGTCCTTTCCTAACCCGTTCGTCATCGATAACTTCTAAGCGCTTGAGAAAGAGCATGTAGGTGATCTGTTCAACCGCGACCAGGGGATTGGTAATACCTGCTGTCCAGAAACGATTCCACAGTTTATCTACATTCTTTTTAATGTGAGGAGCTAACATGAGGGTTTTCTCTTTTGTGATTAGGCCGCTTCTTCGATAAGATTATTGGCAAAATCGATAATTTGGTTAAGTTCATTGCTGTCAAACAGATTCTCTGCGACGCCTATGCGTGACAGGGGCGGCAAATGCAGTTGATCTCGGGTCAACCTGGTATGACGGAGCACGGCAGCCCGAACAGCCCGAAGAAAATTTATCTGGCTGGCGCTCATGAATCCATGCTCTGCGATAAAATTGTCAAAGGCTTCCTTTGTTTGATCTTCCCAAGTGGGCAATTTGGCAATATCGAGAATGTGGCGCATGAAGTCGGGTAAACCGGCAGCGGGTTGCTGGTATACTTTACGCAATCTCTCTTCTGTTACAAAGAGGTCGGCCCGGTTTAGGGCTCCGGCTATTTGTTCAATATCTTCGTCTGTTATTGCTTCTCCTCGTTTTAGCTTACCAAGAGCCGGTACATCATCGACAAGGCTTCTCACGTAGGCTTCAACCTGTTCCCGATAACTTTCCGCAAAGGCTCCTTCACCGGAAGGTCCATAAATGATCCAGCGTCGACTGGCAATTTGATCAGGAAGATTCAGTTTAATAACCTCATGATCTTTGCGTTGCCGAAAACGCATAAGGGGGGCGAAGATATTTTGCAGCATATCGAGCCGGTCTTGATCGAGATGAGACCAGAAGCCATCGCTTAATACCCAGGCACGTTGTTCAGCCACGGCCTTTACTTCGCGAATATTATCGGCAAGGCTGCGTATTGATTCTTGCGCCCTTTGGATCAGTTTAGGTGCTTCATCCTGATTTCCCGATAGATGGGTAATGGCAATGCGCTCGACAATTATTCGGAACTGGATTTCGGGTAATGACGAGGCCCAGTAGTAACGAAGAAGGGGAGCAATTGTAAGGGAAAGACGTTGTACGGTGTCTTCGTCAAGGTGTGGCCATGCGGTGATGAGTTGCTGAATAGTTTCGCGGTGTGGCCGGATGTTGATATTATCCAACGGCAATTGAGTCAGCATCTTTTGTAAAGAAGAAATGACTGTTTTGTCTGCAATATCCTGTCCCTGCAATAAAATTTGTCTCTCCAGCCGCAGTCGAAAGAGTCGAACCGGTAATGGTTCGTTGGGATGTTCTGTTTCTCCCTGAGGATTAAGCTGAAAATAGGCAAAATTATTCCAGCAATCAATAATCAGGAAGTCTTTTTTTTCTTTGCCTGTTTGCGGATCTGTATAGAGGCGGGTACCACGACCGATCATTTGCCAAAATTTCACCTGACTGAAAACCGGTTTAACAAATAACAGTGTTTCAATGGCCGGAACATCAATTCCGGTATCAAGCATATCAATTGATATGGCAACCCGAGGCATATCCTTGAATTTAAAATCATCCAGAGTGGCTTCGGCTCGTTCCATATGACTATCAATGATTTCGGCCAGACCACGGCGCTGGTAATTCGGGTACAAACGATTAAAGCTTTCATAAAGTCGTTTAGCATGGGCATGACTCACCGCAAATACGATACTTTTTGCTGGTAAGCCAAGTGCATCTTTGCGGCATTTATCCATGAATTCGCGGACAATCGCATCGTTTGTTCCCGTGTTGACGACATTACGCTCAATATCGGTACCTTCAAACTGAATTTCGTCGATATCAACGCCTTGCTCTGAGATCTGCTGTTGTAATGGCAACGCCAACTGTTCGCCATGGATACCGGAAACCTGAAAACTTGTTCTCGCGTCCAGTACCCGGTATGGGGCCAGATACTGCTCGGACACCGCCTGATCGTAAGGGTAGTTAAAAGTTGGAATGCCGTCTTCGCAGGCAAAGAGTTCAAAGGTGTTGTGATCGATAAAATCCGTTGGGGTTGCAGTGAGGCCCAGCTGGATGGAGTCAAAATGATCAAAAATGCTCTTGTAACGGTTGTAGATAGAGCGATGACTTTCATCCGCAACAATAAGATCGTAATATCCTGGGGACAGTTGCTCAAAAAGCTGTAACATACTTGGATAGGTCGCCACATGGATACGGGCCGAGGTGGGCACTTCACCCGCCTCGATACGGCCAAGGCTTTCGTTAGGCAAATGTTCTTTGATGGCGCTCATGGCTTGGCGAACCAGCTCACGACGATCAGCAAGGAAAAGGATTTGCTGGGCCCTTTTTGCCCGCAAAAGAATATCCATTAAGCCTATAACGGTCCTGGTTTTCCCTGTGCCGGTAGCCATTACGAGCAAAAATTTGCGGTGGGATTCTTCGATTTTTTCTGTCGTCCGGCGGATGGCTTCTATTTGATATGCCCGTCCGGCAATGTCTGCGTTAAGTTCAATTTCAAAGAGCGGTTTTGCATATTTTTTTTGATACAAAAGCCGTTCAAGATCATCCCGAGTAAAGAACCCACTGATTTCACGAGGGGCGTATCGAGGTCGATCCCAGAAGAGAATCTCTTTACCGTTGGTTAAAAAGATAAATGGATCAATGGCAAATTGCCGTTGAATTGTATCGGCATAATCGGCTGCCTGACGTTTACCGGCGAGGGGATCACGACTTGTGCGTTTTGCCTCAACTACCGCTATGGGCCTTCCATTACTCCCTAAAAGTACATAATCTGCAAATTCACCTTTTGCTTGATATTTGCTTTTACCTTCTCTGGTTTCAATGGCACTTCGCAGATAATATTCTTCAATCAAAACACATTCGTTTGCCCCCCAACCTGCCTTGGCGAGTTGGCTGTCAATATATTGCTGGCGGGTTTGCGCTTCGTTTAAAGGCATTTTCAGTCGATCAAGTGGTTTGCTATGCAAGGTACTTCAGAAAATTGTTAATCAAAAAACATCTTACCCTATTTCACTTGCCAAGAACATTATAAATTTGTGTCGTGGAGCATCCTCATTCAACACCGATAAATCATTCAGAGGCCGATGGCTACTTGCGTTTCTTCGTTTTTTTTACGCTGTTTCTTGTTTTCCTTGGTTTATTCAAGGGGCAGCCGGTTTCTGCACTCCGTCAATCGGGCAATTTCTTCCTCAATCTCATCAATTACCCGATCCAGAATAAAGGAATTCATGCTGTATGGGGTGCGCTCGGCGATGCATTTCAGGTTCAAGTAGAGGGGTTCGTCGATCCTGAGCGGCAAGGTTTTTTTCACATCCTCTCGGACATGGGATTCTTCCCAAGGATAGACCTCATTTTCCTTGGCGTTTTTGCTGCCAGCACCGGCGGCAAATTTATCAACGTACCATGGAATGTTTAACCAATTTTCATTTTTCGCCCGTATTTTCAAGCTGCTTTCTAATTTGAACGTATCTGCTCACAGGGTACCGCACCTACGGAGTTGTCAGACGCTTGAAGTACAGGAAGTACGTCTGCGCGTCCTCCGCCTTGTATCTGTAGTACCCTGTAAACAGATACAGGATAGTTTGCACGAAAAAAGGGGATCAAAAAAGGGGAAAAGGGGTCAAGTCTTTGTTTGACTCTTTTGGGTATTGTACTCGTAATTCCATTGCCAGACCATTGCATATCGAATACCCCGATACCTGGCATCAAGTTATGAATCAGAGCAGGAGAAAAAGATATTTGCCGACAGAAAAGCCTCTTTAGCAGGATTACGGTCCAACTAAAAACTCGAGACCAACGGTGTCCGAAAGCATTCATAGATACCATTTTTTCTTGATAAGTATCTGCTCACAGGGTGCTGCAGATACAAGGCGGAGGGGGCCGAAGGCGTACTCTCCCTGTACTTCGAGTCTCCGGCTACGCAGCAGATGCGGTACCCTGTGAGTAGATAGTAGAAACGTGAATGTTTCGAATGTATCGCTGAGGGTGCAATACAGATGTGTCCGAAAATGATGCTGTTTTTTTGTCGGCTTAAGGCACACAATATGCTGTTTCCGTCAAGGTACAAGAGACAGCGATATGCACTGGCAGATGTAGTTGCCGTTTATCAGCCGCGCAAACCTCAGGAATCACCATTATGGCAGCTTTTGAATGAACATTTCCATCATTTTGTATCAGAATATGAGAATAGTTTCCAGAAAGCTTACGGATTGTTCCGGAAGGTGGTATCCGAGTATCTGCTCACATGGTACCGCATTTACGAAGTTATCAGACGATTGAAGTGCGCATTGGACGCCTGCTCGTCCTCCGCCTTGTGTCAGCAGCACCCTGTAAGCAGATACAGGAGAACTTGCACGGATTTATTGAGAAGTTATATATCCGATGTTATGCAAATCCCCTGGCAATTGTTTCTTATTCAGGCGGTAGCTGGCCTGGAATCATCACTCCGTAGTCTTTGATTTTGTAGAGAAGAGCCTTATAGCTTATCTGAAGCAGTTCAGCGGCCTGCTTTCTGTTTCCGTCTGTGCGTTTCAGCGCCTCTTCTATTACCATACCCTCGATTACGGCAATGCTCTTCTTGCTGATGGACTTAAGTGACGGAAACCCCCGTTTCATATCTGCTCTGCAGTCTGCCAGTATGGCATCAAGGGCTGATTTATCAGGGACCCATGTTTCAGAAAATGTCTTTGAACCATCGGAATTCTTGATTTTCATATTCAGTTCCTTGCAGAGAGGTCCTGAATCTCCGAATACC
>WFRY01000146.1 GCA_015486315.1 Desulfobulbaceae bacterium | reverse complement strand
ATGAAGGAAAACAGAATATTACATTTGAGGATATACCTGATGAAGTAAGCGCAGTAGAGATTGAGGATGATGACTTTGCGGATTTTACCACTGGCGGCAAAGTAAAGGTGAATCTGGCTGACATGGATCTTCCTTCATGGGAGCATGACCTGAAGGCCGACCTTCATATCATAACCATACTGCTTGAATCAATGCAGCGCATAACGCCTGCAGATGATTCCAAGCTTCAGCACCTTAAAAGCGTTATCAGGGACAAGATTTCCAACCCCATCAACAGCGGAAACAGAAAGGTCCTTGTATTTACCGCATTTGCAGATACTGCAAATTATCTTTATAAACATCTTGCAAAAGAACTTCTCGTCTCAACGGGCATCCACACAGGGCTGGTAACAGGCCGGGATACACCCAGGACAACCATTGGAAAGGGTTATGACTTCCAGTCAGTACTCACCCTGTTTTCCCCAAGGTCAAAAGAAAAGGCGCTGATAATGCCTGATGAGAAGCAGGAGATTGATCTCCTTATTGGCACAGACTGTATCTCAGAGGGGCAGAACCTCCAGGACTGTGATTATCTGATAAATTACGACATCCACTGGAATCCCGTCCGTATCATACAGCGTTTTGGCCGCATCGACCGCATAGGCTCACCAAATGAAACAATCCAGCTTGTAAACTACTGGCCTGACATATCCCTTGACGATTACATAAATCTCAGGGAGCGGGTTGAAAACCGTATGGTCATTGTGGATATGGCAGCCACAGGTGATGATAACGTCCTTACCGGAAGGGCAAATGATATAGCATTCCGCAAGGAGCAGTTAAGGCGTTTGCAGAACGAGGTCATTGACCTTGAAGATATAAAAACAGGGGTGAATATTACAGACCTTGGCTTGAATGATTTCCGCATGGACCTTCTTGGATATATCAAGGAAAACGAGGACCTCGCCTCAATGCCTGGCGGTCTTCACGCTGTAGTTCCTGCAGAACCTGAAACAGGACTTGTGCCTGGTGCCATTTTTGTGCTCAGAAACCGCAACGCCGCCATAAACATCAACCAGCAAAACCTCCTTCATCCCTACTATCTCATTTACATAGATGATGCAGGTAATGTGATTATGGACTACACCCGCGTAAAGAACCTGCTCGATCTTGTACGGAGAAGCTGCAAGGGCAAGAGCAAACCTGTGCTTTCAGTATGCAGGCCCTTTAATGAGGAAACTGATGACGGGCGGGACATGACACGCTATTCAGAGCTGCTCAACCAGGCCATTCATTCAATAATAGAGGTTAAGGAGGAGCAGGATATTGACAGTCTTTTTACCGGCAGGAAGACAACTGCACTGGTTAATACCATATCAGGCCTGGATGATTTTGAACTGATTGCATTTCTCGTCATCAGGGAGGCTTGATGCCTTGGCTGTGATATATGATTTTCCACCCAGGGCAGCCTTTGGGAAAATCATTCCCAAGAGCAGGATTTATTCGCATATCAATGTGTCCAGCCGGGTAAAAAAGATGTTTGCAACAGAGGTTGAACGCATACGCTGGGCATACAAACTTGCTCCAGAGACAATTAACCTGCCCGAAAAGGATGGAGTAAGTGAAATTCAAGTCTTTGAAATCGAGCTCCGGACAGACGACCTGCATTACGAAGTGCTGAAAGTCATTGACCGGGCAATCCCCACCCCGATCCTGTTTGTATTAAAAAACAGTAACCAGCAGATTCGTTATGTTGCAGCATACAAGCGTCTCTCCCTTTCTGACAGCCATAAATGGGTGACAGGGGAGTATTTTGAAACAGAATGGATGGATGAGAGCAGTAATGAACGGGTTGCTCTTCCAGTGGTGATTGATATGGCAATGCTGTACCAGTGCCTGCTTGAAAATGTTATGCCGTTTTCTCTGAGGGCTGGGGAAGATATGCAGCAGTTTGTAGAAAGAGGAGAGCGTTTTCTGGCATTAAGCCAAGAGGCAGACAGGTTACGGCACAGGCTGCAACGTGAAAGACAGTTTAACCGCAAGGTAGAAATCAACAGGAAACTGAAAAAAATAATCAAGGAAATGGAGCAGCTTGGGGAGCAGGCTGCATGAAAGAACAGAAGATGTCGGAGTGGAAAGATATGGAAAAACTCAAGATGCACAGCCCGGATTTTACAGATGAAAATACCAGAAAGCTGGCTGAACTTTTTCCAGACTGCGTGACAGAAAGCAGGGATGAGAAGGGCCGTGTAAAGCGTGCTGTTGATTTTGACCTGCTCAGGCAGGAGCTTTCAGGTACGCTGGTTGAAGGCCCGCAGGAGCGTTACCGCCTTGACTGGCCTGGAAAACGCGAGGCCCTGTTGACAGCAAATGCCCCCATTGCCAAGACCCTGCGTCCCTGCCGTGAGGAGTCTGTGGACTTTGACACCACGGAGAATCTGTTTATAGAAGGTGACAACCTTGACGCCCTTAAACTGCTCCAGGAAACCTATCTTGGCAAGGTCAAGATGATATACATTGATCCGCCGTACAATACCGGCAAGGATTTTATCTACCGGGACAGGTTTGCAAAGTCGGTTGATGATTACCTGCTGGATTCAGGGCAGGAAGATGCGGAAGGCAACCGGCTGGTAGCTAACCTTGAGTCCAATGGGCGTTTTCATTCAGACTGGCTCTGCATGATGTATCCAAGGCTGAAGCTGGCAAGGAACCTGCTTCGGGACGATGGGGTTATTTTTATTTCCATTGATGATAATGAAGTGGCGAACCTCCGGAAGCTGTGTGATGAGATTTTCGGAGAGGAGAATTTTGTTGCAAATATTGTGTGGCAAAAGAAGTATGCGGTATCTAATGACGATCCTGGTATCGCTCCAATGCATGATCACATATTGGT
>WFRY01000145.1 GCA_015486315.1 Desulfobulbaceae bacterium | reverse complement strand
CTGTCTCTCCGGCAGATTCCAGGGCCTCTTGCACGGCCGCGGCAAGCTGATGGATCGAATACGGCTTTTTGATAAATCCTTGGGCGCCCAGTTTCAGGGCGGCTTTGACCTCGTCACTTTCAGAAAAGCCGCTGGCAATCAGGGCCTTCTGGTTCGGTTTAAATTCCAGGATCAGTTCATAGGTTCGGCGGCCGTTTATGCCCGGATCCATCAGCATGTCAATGACCAGCAGGTCAACAGAATTTTTCCGGGTAAATGCAACCGCCTCTTCGCCGGAGGCCGCTGTTGAGACGGTGTAGCCCCTGGATGTCAGGATCTGGTCGGCAATATCGCGTAGCTGGGGTTCATCGTCCACGATCAGGATATGCTCTCCCCGGCCCATGGTTACGTCGTCTGCGGGCGTTTTCTGCACAGGCCTGATCTTGTCCCGGATGAGCGGAAAGTAGAGGGTGAAAATGGTGCCCTGTTCGCTGCTCTCCACCCGTACCCTGCCCTCGTGTTCTTCCACGGTGTTCCAGACCACTGTCAGGCCGAGGCCGGTTCCGCTTCTGCCCATGACCTTTCTGCTGTAAAAGGGCTCAAAGATATGGTCAAGGTCTTCACTGTTGATTCCGGGGCCGCTGTCTGCAACGGTGAAGACGACATATCGGCCCGGGGGGATGTCTTTCAGCGCCGGGTCGTCAGCGGTAATTTCCAGATTTGCGGTCGCAACCCGAACCGTACCCTGCCGGCCCACTGCTTCCATGGCATTGGTGAGCAGATTCATTGCTGTTTTCTTGATATGCACGGGCGAACAGGAGATAACAGACTGTGTAGCCTGCAGATGCTTTGAACAGCGGACACCAGGGTGCAGGGACTGCAGTTTTCTCCATTCCGGTGATCGAAGATATTCTTCCAGCAGGATGTTCAGATCACTGGGCTCTCTGGTGCTGGCCGCTCCCCGGGCAACGGTGAGCAGATCTGCAACCACTGTTGCGGCCCGCTTGCCGGAATCCAGGATTTCCTCAAGCGGTTTTCTCAGGCTGCTTCCTTCGGGCTGCTGGAGCAGGAGCAGCTCGGGATAACTCACAATGCCGGCGAGAATATTGTTTAAATCATGGGCAACTCCGCCGGCCATCATGCCGATGGCCTCCATCTTCTGGGCCCTGGCAAGTTGATCCTGGGTGCTTTTCAGTTCAGTCAGATCAAAATAGGTGAGCATCCGCCAGTTGTCGGGCAGGACAATGCACTGGTACTGCAGGATCATGCCGTCGTTGCGGGTGAGCAGTGTCGGGGCAATTGCCCCCCTGTGGACATCGCGTTCCCGCGCATCCATGTACTGTTCAAAATCTTCTTCAGCTACCGGGTAGAGGTCATTATAGCGGTTAAACTCCATCAGCTCCCGCATGGTTGGATGGCTGGAAACAAAGTCGGCCGGGATGCCCCAGATGTCGCGAAAGGCCTGGTTGGCAATTCTGACCTGGAGCTCGTCGTCCATGAAGAGCACTCCGTAATCAATGGCATCCATGACTGCGCCAAACTCGTTGACGGTTTTTTGCAGGAGTCGTTCTGCAGCTTTTTTTGCATTGATATCACGCCAGACAACATGAATGATTACATCGTCCTCAATGATAATTTTGGTCAGAACGATCTCTAAAAAAGTTTCACTGCCGTCTTTGCAGAGGTGGACCCACTCAAAACGGTTTGATCCTCTGTCTCCGGCAATCTGAACCATCTCATCGGCTTTTTCCTGGGATTTTCTGCCGTCGGGCTGTTTTTCAGGAGAGATTTCCTAGGGATGAATGGACGTGAGTTCCTGCTTATTCTCATATTTCAGCATCTGATATGCTGCTCTGTTGCAGTCGATAAAGATACCGTCCTTTATGAGCAGAATACCGTCGCTGCTCTCATAGAAGAGGGTGGCAAAGGTCTTATTTTGCTTTTCAAGCTGCTGCGTTTTTTTCTCGACTTGCTGATCCAGGGTGTGAATATTGTTTTCAATGGTATCAACCATGGTATTAAATTCCCGGGCCAGAATCCCGATTTCGTCGTTGCTGTCAATGGTTGATCGGGCTGAAAAATCACCGCGAGTGATCTGGCCGGCCAGGGTGGAGAGGGTGGAGATCGGCTTAAGCAGTCTTTTGAAAAACAGTAAACTGACCAAAAAGGCAAGCAGGAGGATGATAAGGCCGAGCAGGACGATACCGTTTCTTAACTGCTGCGATGTTGCCTGCAGTTCCTTGACATAGGCGGAAGAGGTGATATACCAGTGCAGCTCGGGGATGTACTCTACCCAGGCGACCTTGTCATAGATATAATTTCCCTTGTCGCCGGGTCTGTCCCACTTGAAATAGAGCGGTCGTCCGGCTGCGGCTGCATCTTTTAAATCATTAAAAATGGGATTGCCGGTGGAGGGGTTTACCATGCCGGAGGTGTCTTTGCCCTCCATATCCTTGTTGCGGTGAATGATCATCTTTGCCTGGTCGTCAACAATGAACAGGTAGCCGCTTTTGCCGATGGTTGTGGTATTCATGATCCGGCGCAGCTGGTCAACAAGTTCACTCTTGCGCTTGGCAACTTCTTTTGTGATGTCGTCAATGGATGAGCCGGTACTGATGACCATCTGCCAGTCAGGGAAGTCCTTGGAAAAGGTCAGCTTTTCAAAGGTGTGTTTTTCGTCCGGAGTTGCCCACTGGTAGCGGGTGAATCCCTGGCCGTGTTCCCGGGCCTTATTGACCATCGGCGGTACAATCAGGTTGCCGTTAACGTCACGTTTTTTGCTGTAGTCAGTGCCTTTTTTGATGTAAGGGTGGGCAATGACCCGGTAGTCGTATCCATTGATAAAAAAATAGCTGTCCCGGCCGTAACGGATTATGTTTGCCAGATAGATAACCTCGCCTTTGAGTTTATCCTGTAAGGCGCTGATGGACGCGCTTGTGCCTATGATCCAGTTAAACGGCTCAAAGGTAAAGACATAGGCAACCTTGTCTTCAAATTGTTTTGTTTCGGCATGCCGCCACTGATAGTGGACAATTCCTGATCCATTCTGTCGGCAGCGCTCGTAAAATTCCCGGACAAAATAGACGCCGTTTTGATCCTTGATCTCGGCAAAATCCTGATCCTTGAATTCGGGGTAGATGGGATGTTCCACCACTGTTGTCTTGTCATGGATGAAAAAATAACCTGAGCCGTTGTCATATCGGAAGATATTGACGTAATTGATAATGGCCTGCTTGAGTTCTGCAGTGCTTAATACGCCTTTGTTTTTATTGTAAAACCTGAGCAGATTTGTTTTAAATTTTTTTCCTCTGTCCTCCAGGATGGAACCGATATTTTCCGGACGCGACTGGTCATATTTTGTCTCTGCAATGGACCAGAAGGCATCTGTGAGGTTTTGCAGGTCTGTCTTGTGAGACTGCAGGGCATGTTCTTTGAAATTTTTTAGATCCAGCTGCATATTTTGTGCAAGCAGCGAGACCTTGTTCAGCACCTCTTTGCCGTTTTTTTCTTCAAGGGTGCGGGTGCTGTTTTCCACCTGCGGCAGGACGATGAGCAGGAGCGCAAAGGTATAGGTGAGGATAATCGCACTCACCATAACCATTGACTTATAAAATATTTTCGACCTGACCACCACTTACTCCCACTGAGGATACAACCTCTACTTTGCTGATTGCCTACTGGTATTATACGCAGTTCACAAGGTTACACCATTAAAAATCAATTTGTTTAAGAT
>WFRY01000144.1 GCA_015486315.1 Desulfobulbaceae bacterium | reverse complement strand
GGGTCATAAAAAGAAAAAACATTATCCCATTCCTGGCATCGCTTCCAGCAACCTGTATCAATCAGGCACATGCCGCGAATGAATTTAAAATGATCCGGATGAATATCCGGATGACGCCAGATTATCTCGGTTACACACGCAAACATATGCTGCCGTACACTGTTTTCCATATCCATTATGTCCTGGTGGTGCAAGGCAAAATGCTTAAAATCAAGCGTCTTCAGTTTTTTTATGATCTCCTCATAACGCCGGCAGGGAATTCTATGATCCCTGCAGATATTGGCAATAAAGTTTATGGAAAACGGCGGCACCTCATTTTCTACAGGCATGGGAAGAAAACCACCGGCACGCAGGCCGCACAATACCTGCACGACCAGGGAAAATGATGCCGGGTCGTGCTGGATAACGTTTCGCTGCTGCAGGAGTTCCCGGGAAAAGATATATGCCTCAACCGGTTCAACACCGAGTTGCCGTACCCTGTTGCGATCAAGGTAAATTGGTTCTTTCTGCTCAATAACATAGTTCTGCAGCACAGAACCGGGAATGTCGGCCAGATCCAGGGTCAGGACATGAGAAAACAGTCCCTGTACCCCTCCGGAAATATTATGATCATAGGCAAGAATCAGGTCTGAAACATGAAATTTTCGATCAGGTGCCTCGCGGGTGGCATCGGTTTCCCCTTTCTGCACCCAAATATTTGCTACCAGCAGTTTCAGGGCCGTCTTGTTCTGCCGGATCAGGTCGGCAAGACCGGGGACCTGCAAAATCGGGATAATAGAGGTATAGAGACTGCCCGGTGCCATAATAATAACATCAGCACTGCGCACAAGCTCTTCCACCTCCCCGGGCAGATGCGGCTCATCTGAGAATTCTACCATAACCCGTTCCACCGGGTAACCACGCCTCGCGGAACCGGACTTGCACTCACTGGTTACCATCACACCGTTTGCATACAGGACCTGCAGCTGAGCAGGGGTCGTGGTACATGGCAGCACGGATAAATCTCCGGC
Organism: Desulfobulbaceae bacterium; assembly: GCA_015486315.1. Taxonomy (GTDB): domain Bacteria; phylum Desulfobacterota; class Desulfobulbia; order Desulfobulbales; family Desulfobulbaceae; genus Desulfobulbus_C. The sequence continues at coordinate 4,239 of WFRY01000144.1, read as the reverse complement.
GCCAAGGGCCCTGGAAAGCTCTGCAAGCCCCTGCATGGTTGCCGCATGGACCAGTTTCCTCTCTGATACCGGTTCCGACCGGGAAAGAGCCTGCGGAAGGTATTCATACATGGCGGCTGCCAGCAGGAGGTTACCCAGGCACTGGGGCCTTTTCAGGGCCGGTACCATACGTTGATCACAAAATATTTTCTGTACAAGTCGGCGTAAATACGTTGCCGTGAAATTAGGCAGCTGATCAAGATCTGCTGTTGTGTCGGCCAGTAGTTGCTCTGCAGAGGCAGGAGGTGAAATAAACCGGTAATTAAAGAGGGCGTGCAGCTGAACGGCAACATGCAGTGCTGCCTGATCATCAAGCCTGTACTTTTTCTTCAGGGTTGAACTGCAGATAGAGGAGAGCAGAACATGACGCAGGTCTCCAAGGGCAACCAGGGGAAAATCCTTGAGAAGCTCACCGGTGGAACCGCCGTCATCGGTGACGCAGACAATTGAATGGAGCCTGGGAAAGAGTTCTTTTAAGCCGGTAAACGGAGCGTCCGGCCACTCGGGTCGTCTGGAATCGCCTCCGACGATATTGGAAAGACCGGTACCTCCTCCAAAGACAACGACACGTAAATCAGTTACGGCAAAGTTACGTAGGGAGGCGATCAACTGCTGCCATTCCTGATTCAGACCGGGAACGCCGGAAGGAGGAACTTCACCAAGAACCAGGGAGATGATCCGTTCCGTCAAACTTCCTTTGGCTAAGAAATCAAGGGAACAGAAATGTTTCCTGGTCATCCCCTGCAGCAGCTGCTGCAGAGAACTTGTGTCATTATCAACCATCAACAGTGTCCACAGTCAGACACCTCACTATAATCGTAAGCGCTCCATAAATACCCTGCTGCACGCGCTCAAGCCCCCCGATAAACAGGGTATTATCGGGTGTTTTGATCACGCACAGCAAGGCGTTCCTGCAACGCTTACATTCCGAGGTGTTATCAAGTCAAGAGTGTAGTTAGTGCCTGTCCATAAAGGGTCTTTTTGCCCAATCTCTGCGTCCTGCTCAAGAAATAATGCTCTAAATATCCGGCCTGCGCTTATTTTTATCGCATTCCTTGACCTTGAACAAAAATCCTCATGTATGGACAGACAGTAGTTAATGAAGCACTTACCTATAATCCTGTGGCTTCCATCTGTTTTGCAACCGCCTCAACAGATCCTGCAAGAGCCGCTTTTTCTTCTTCAGTGAGCTCAAATTCAATGATCCGTTTGACGCCCGAATCACCAAGTACAACAGGTACTCCGAGGAAATAGCCGGAAATACCAAATTCACCCTCCAGGTAAGCGGCGCAGGCCATGACCCGATTGCCGTCATTGAGCACCGCCTCTGCCATTTCAACAGCTGCAAGCCCCGGCGTATAAAACGCACTGCCGGTCTTCAGGTGATTAACGATTTCAATACCACCGGTCTGGGTGCGCAGGACAATCTCGGCAATCTTTTCTTTACTCAACAGATCAGTTATCGGCACCCCGCCCACATTTGCCAACCTGACCATGGGCAGCATTTTATCACCGTGGATTCCCATGACCAGCGCGTTGACATCAGCAGGTGCCACTCCGACGGCATCGGCAAGAAACGTCCGGTAACGGGCGGAATCCAGTACTCCGGCCATACCGATTATCCGGCTCTTGTCCAGGCCTGAGACTTTAAATGCGGTATGGACCATTGCATCAATCGGGTTTGTCACCACGATCATAAAACAGTTAGGCGAGTACTTCACGGCCTGCTCAGCGCATGACTTGACAATGGCAACATTTTTTGCCAGCAGGTCATCACGGGACATGCCCGGCTTCCTGGCAAGGCCGGCAGTGATGATCACCACATCCGAATCTGCTGAATCAGCATAGTCATTGGACCCGGTCACCGTCCCGCTGTAAGAGTCCAGCGGGCCGGACTGCCAGAGATCAAGTGCCTTGCCCTGGGGAATTCCCTCCATGACGTCAAGCAGTACGATATTTCCCAGGTTACGGACCAGGGCCCAGTGTGCTGCGGTGGCACCGACATTACCGGCACCTATAATAGTTATTTTTTTCTTCATTATTTCCTCGTTTGTCTGGTTGGTTCTGCTAAGGGTGCAATCAAAAATAACTTCACATTCTGAGTAGACACTGCAACATATCTTCGGCCGATCTTCAATCGCGAAATCCTCAACGTAGCCCTGCTACGCCTGCGGTTTTACTCAATCAGATCGACCAAATATATGTCACATTGTCTACACATTTCTACGAAGTTATTGTTGATTGAACCCTAAGGGACTTATTCCTCAATAATCTTTAGATCCTGCTTGTCTTGTTTCCCATACTCTTCGTTACGCAAACAGTTACATAGCCATACTATGCGCCTGTTTGCGTGCCTTGATTACGGGAAAAATCCCGCATAATATTGTAACGTTTATTTCGTCACAAGTAACCAGCATGGCTGGACCAAAATTCCGGACACAGCCACAACGAACGATGAAAGAAGCCACAAACATTATAGCCAGAGAAGGCACTTTCATATAAACTTCTCAATAAGTAGTGACAAGTTGCTGTATCTTATTTTATGGATCGAAGTCTACGCTATCTCCGGCTAACAGCATGCCGGGATGACGGAGTTGCTTGCAATTACGATCGTCATCCCCGAATGTAGTTATCGGGGATCCAAGCGTTTTACCACCACTTATTGAGAAGTTACCGTCACAAGCCCTGAGAATACGGCAACAGAATGAATGCCTTCCCGGCCCGACCCTGCACCGGAAAATCCATGTAATTTACTGAAATTATGCACCGACGTCTGCCTGGAGAATTTCTTCCACCCGCCGGGCATCTTTCGGGGTGTCGACTTCAATGGAATCATGGCTGGTTAACACCACCCGGATAGTATAGCCATACTCCAGAGCCCGCAACTGTTCAAGCTTTTCGAAGCGCTCCCACTCCCCTTCCGGCAGGGCAACAAAGGTGAGAAGAAATCCTTTTCGGTAGGCATAAAATCCAAGGTGTTTATAATAGGTGGGTTGAATGACCTCTTCGGGATTACGCTGGAAAGGAATGGGCGAGCGTGAAAAATAAAGTGCGTTATTGTTGCAGTCAAATACGGTCTTGACATGGTTGGGATCGTTAATCTCTTCCGGTCGGATAATCTTGTAGATCAGGGTGGACATGGGCAGGGCCGGATCGACAAGCAGGGGTCGGGCAACCTGTTCAATAACCTCAACCGGAAACAGCGGCTGGTCTCCCTGGATATTGACCACGACATCATGCTCTGCAATATCAAGCAGCTCGGCAGCTTCAGCCAACCGATCCGTACCCGAGGCATGGTCCGACCGAGTTAAAACAAATTCACCGCCAAATGCTGCAACCGCCTCTGCAATGCGCTCATCGTCAGTGGCAACAACGACCTCTGCCAGCAGTTCCACCCGGCGGGCCCGTTCTACAACATGCTGGATCATCGGTTTACCGTTGATCAGGGCCAAAGGCTTGCCTTCAAAACGATTGGAGTGGTAACGGGCCGGAATTAGCGCCACCACTTTAGATGCTGATTCGCTCATCAAAATTCCTTGAAAACAGGTCCAGACTAAGGGTGCCATCAAAAATAACTTCACATTCTGAGTAAACACTGCAACATATCTTCGGCCGATCTTCAATCGCGAAATCCTCAACGTAGCCCTGCTACGCCTGCGGTTTCACTCAATCAGATCGAGCAAATATATGTCACATTATCTACGCATTTCTACGAAGTTATTTTTAATTGAACCCTAAGCTGATTCTGTTGTGATTTTATGGTTCATGTATTTTTTGTACGTTCATGATACATTGCACGCCATGAAATATCAATCCACAAACATGCGCATATATTCCGCGTTGATGAAGACTTTGCCCGCATGCTGAACCTTGATATCGCCGTTGCCGCTGCTCACCCCGACCACTCTGCAGAGGCAGAAAAACTGGCTGCCCGGCTCGACCTGCCGCTTGCCCGGTCAGACCGGCAATACCAACTGCTGCTCAGGTGCGGCAAAGCAGGCCTGGACCTTGTAAAACCAGGCGATCCACACCTGGCCGGTCCTGTAAAAGTAGAGTTTACAACAGGACAGTCCGCCTTTCGCAGACAACAGCAAAAAAAAGAACTACTGGTTCGTGCTGCGGGATTTAAAACCACTGCAGTACCTACTGTGCTGGACGGGACCGGCGGGCTTGGCAGAGACGGCTTTATTCTGGCAACAG
>WFRY01000143.1 GCA_015486315.1 Desulfobulbaceae bacterium | reverse complement strand
GATGAGGTTTCAGTGTACGGCTGCCAGCCTACAAAACCTCTATATTGATAGGCATCTGTGAGCTACTACGATCTGTTCCAGAATAAATCGTCATTGCCCGTAAATGTGTTTTACGAATTAACTATTGACATAATAAGCGTCACGTGTGATAACAATTTCATGCGAGATACAACTTATTTTACACATCCACAACATGATTGGCAAAAACGTTATGAAGCGATCCGAGCCTCTTTCGTTGACCGCTTACCGGATAAAGTAGTTGCTGACAAATTTGGTTATTCCCATGGCTATTTTCGAGTACTCAAGCATCAATTTCGGACAGGGAAAACTGATTTTTCCGAACCAGTACCGGAAGGAAAAGCTGCCAGAAGGCGAGTGACCAATGAAACCCGGCAAAAAATCAAGACATGGCGTACACAGCTTCTTTCCGCTGGAGAGATAACCGAATTACTGTCTGAAGATGGGGTCGAGATTTCAGTAAGAACTGTGGAGCGTGTTCTCGCTGAAGAAGGATTTCCAAAACTCCCTCGACGTAGCCGGCAAAAAACCGGCTATACTGTCAAAGGCGCTGAAATACCAGCACGCTCAGAACTTATCGTCACTAGTCAGATCGAAGGGCAAAAAATCGATTGTCCCGGTGCTGGTGTTTTTTTATTTTCTCCATTCCTGGTTCAGTTAAATATTGGAAAAGTTGTCAATGAAGCTGGATTACCAGGAAGTAAGGTGATCCCGGCCCTGAGTTACCTGCTTTCATTCCTGGCCTTGAAACTTCTTGGTACTGAACGTCATTCTCATGTCGGAGATCATGTTTTTGATCCAGGTTTGGGACTCTTTGCCGGGCTTAACAACATGCCAAAGTGTACGGCATTGTCAACATACTCATATTCGTTGGACGAGACACACTTGTTAAATCTCCAGAAATCCTTTGTAAGGCAGGCCAGCAAAATTGGACTTTATAAAGAGACAATTATTAATCTTGACTTCCATACCGCACCCCATTACGGAGATGAATCGGTTCTCGAAAAACACTGGGCTGGTGCTCGTGGGAAAGTAATGAAGGGAGCGCTCTGTTTATTTGCCCAAGATGCTGATTCGAAGCTGATGGTCTACACTGCTTCCGACATTCAACGCAGTGAGGCAGACGATCAGGTAACAGATTTTCTGTCGTTCTGGCAAGGAGTTCATCGTGGTGTGCAACCTACGCTCATTTTTGATTCCGGGTTTACAAATTACAGCAAATTGTCTGATCTTAATTCCAGACAAATAAAATTTATCACTCTAAGGCGACGGGGGAAAAAACAAATAAATGAGATGAAAAAATTACGTGACTGGAAACGGATACATATCCCACACGCCAAACGAAAGTTCCCAAACCCGCAAGTGCATGAAGCACGTATCCATCTTCGGTCATATGACGGTGAATTACGGCAGATAATTGTTCGCGGCAACGGACATGAAAAGCCAGCATTTCTCATAACCAACGATTTTGAGACACCGGTTGAGCTTATTGTCGGCAATTACTCACGGCGATGGAGAGTTGAAAATGGTATTGCGGAAGCAGTCAAATTCTTCAACCTTAACGCTCTTTCTTCCCCTATTCTTACAAAAATTCATTTTGATATTGCCCTTACTATGGTGGCCGACACTCTTTATTCAATGCTGGCTAAAAAACTGCGGGGGTTTGAAGATTGCGACGCCCCCAAACTATACCGACATTTTGTCAAAGGCAAAGGTGCCATTTCCGTCAGTAGTGGTGTAATTAATGTTGTTTACCCCAAAAGAGCACATAACCCAATTTTAAGAGGCGTACCATGGCACAATTTGCCTAATCAAATTCCTGGCCTTGAAGGTGCCTCGCTGAATTTAGAATTTAAGTAAATACTTAAAATGTTATGCCGCTATGACGCTTAAGCCAACGCGAAAATCGGTGTTTAACCATGTGTTTATAACAGGTTCGGCGTGGATTCGGTGCGCTGCTTTGCATATGACATCTTTGTTATAAACATGAGGACCAGGCTGCAAGCCTGCTCCAGCACCGCCATTGTACGTTGTGGTATTTTGTCAGGTGCAAGGTTTCGAGGCTTCGGGCTAAAATTTCTTGTCCGCATAGGCCAGCCAGCCGCCTGCTCCTACCAGTTCCTTGTCAAACGGATTCATGGTAAAGCTGCATTCGATCCGTTCATCCTTTGAGTTTTCAGCGGTAACAAGGTTTTCTTCCAAGTCGATTTTGACTGTTACCGTGTCATTGTTCCGGCCAAGTGCAAACAGGCCGTCAAGATCGGTCATGGCCAGTTCAATGGCAAGAATACCGCAGTTGAACATATTCTGGCGGAAAATACGGGCAAAACTCTCCCCGATAACCACGTTGATGTCGTTGACTTCCAGGGCCCAAACCGCGTGTTCCCTGGATGAACCGCAGCCGAAGTTTGACCGGGTCACCAGTACCTTGGCCTGTTGGAAGTCTTCCGCCGTGGTGTCGAATTCTTTGCCCTCAAGAATAAGGTCCTCCAGCAGATGCGGCTGCAGGGCACGTTTTGTGATCTCGGTCAGATATTTTGCCGGGATGATCTCGTCGGTATTGATATCGTTTCTATCTATAAAAAAGGCTGGTCCGCCGAATTCTTTCATTTTTTACTCCTGTATAAAATCGTAACTTCTCAATAAATAGTGGTAAAATGGCTGGATCCCCGATAACTACATTCGGGGATGATAATCGTAATTAAGTGCAACTCCGTCATCCCGGCATGTTGTCAGCCGGAGATAGCGTAGATTTCGATCCATAAAGTAAGATACAGCAACTTGTCACTATTTATTGAGAAGTTACATAAAATCGCCTCAACGGCTGGTTAACTCTCCATCATTGGTCTGGGATCGGTTATTTCACCGGTGACGGCCGCAGCTGCCGCTGACAGAGGGCTCATTAGATGAACCATGCCTCCTTTGCCCATCCGTCCGTTAAAGTTTCGGTTTGTCGTCGATGCACAGGTCTCGCCTTCGGCCAACACACCGCTGCTCATGCCGAGACAGGCGCCGCAGGTCGGGTTGAGTACGCAGAATCCTGCATCCATGAATATCTTGATGAGTCCTTCTTCCAGAGCCCGGGAGTAAATCGCCGGGGTTGCCGGGGTCAATATCCCGCGTACAGTATCTGCAACCTTGCGGCCTTTGAGGATGGAGGCGGCTTCGCGGATATCTTCTATGCGTCCGTTGGTACAGGAACCGATATAAACCTGGTCGATTTTTGCCCCGGCCAGTTCGGAAATGTTTTTTACCCTGTCCGGCTTGTAATCAAAGGTAACCTGAGGTTCCAGGTCTGATACGTCAATGGTCAGGGTCTGTCCATACACGGCATCCTCATCAGAGTGCCATTTTTTGAAATCTTCAGCCGCCGCTGCAGGCGAATCATAGTCGTCCCGGATAAAGGGCCATAAATATTCGGCTGTTGTGCGGTCAGGCAGGCACAGGCCCGAGGTGGCTCCGGCCTCAACCGACATGTTGCACAGGGTCATGCGTGAAGACATGTTCATAGCCGCAACCACGGGGCCGCAGAATTCTATCACCATATCAGTTGCACCGTTGACAGTGAGGGTTTTGATGATATGGAGGATGATATCCTTGGCATAGACTCCGGCAGGCAGCACACCGGTGACCTCGATCTTCATGGATTCCGGTTTGCGGAAGGCACACACGCCCTTGAGGATGCCGACCTCAAGGTCGGTGGTGCCGACACCGGCGGCAAAGGCTCCAAATGCACCGTGGGTACAGGTGTGCGAGTCGCCCATTATGACGGTGTTACCCGGGCGAATAAAACCTTTTTCCGGAAATAATGCATGGCAGACACCGTTGCGGCCGATATCAAAAAAATCCTTAATCTTGTGCCGCCTGGCCCAGTCACGCATGATTTTGGCCTGGGTAGCAGTCTTGGAATCCTTGGGCGGTGTTACGTGGTCAATCACTGCTTTGATTTTATCCGGATCAAAGACCCGGTCCATTCCCTTGTCCACCAGATCCATAATCGCGATGGGTGTGGTGATCTCATGGCACATGATAACGTCAATATCAAGCACCATATTGTCGGGTGTCGGGGTATCCCGCAGGTGTGCTGCAAATATTTTTTCTGCTATGGTCTTTCCCATCCTCTTTCTCCATGGCAAGTAAGAATAAAATCCGCCGAAGCATAATTGAGCCTCATAACTGTCTGTTCGGCAGGGTAAACAACAAATACCATCCGGTTAGCGATTGATGATGCCGAGCACCTTCCGGCATCACACAGTCACCAATTAGTTTCTGTTCACTATGCAATACCAATTTACTCCCGGGAATGCTCATAGTAATATCAGACCATCTTCATCAGCTTTTCTGATGATCTTTCAGGAGATGATATGGAACTCTACCAGCTTCGTTCATTTGTAACCGTTGCCCGTGAAGGCCACCTGACCAGGGCGGCCAACCGGCTGAATGTCAGTCAACCAGCTGTCAGTGCTCATATCAAGGCGCTGGAAGAGGAGGTCGGCCTGCCTCTTTTTCTTCGAACTCCAACAGGAATGCAGCTGACGGCAGGCGGCAGGCAGTTGTCTGTCCGGGCGGCAGAAATATTGCAAAAGGCGGATGAATTTATCAGCCTTGGGGAAAGACTCAGTGAACAGCCTGCAGGTGTACTTCGAATCGGACTGAACAGAGGTGCGGAATTTCTTCGTATCAGCCAGCTCTATCAACAGCTGCGCAGCAGTTATCCCAAGTTGGAAATTATTTTACACCAATCTGTTTCCGGCACTATTATTCGGATGATCCGCATAAAAGAACTTGACTGCGGTTTTATTTTAGGTAGCTATGATGGAGATGATCTCAGGCTTGTAGAACTGGCCAGGTTTAAACTGCGGGTAGTTGGTCCGGTTGCCCTGCGGGAAAAACTTTCTCTGGCAGATCATGCAGGACTGGCCGGATTTCCCTGGATCGGGATCCCCGACGATGCCCCTTACCACCGGATCATGCAGCGGTATTTTGTCGACCAGGGAATGGAGCTTGCAACAGAGGTCGTTGCCGATCAGCAGTCTGCTATCCTCAGTATGATAGAATCCGGTGTCGGTGTAAGCTTTATGCTGGATACAGAGGCTGTGGCAGCAGAAGAACAGGGCAGGCTGGCAATCTGGCCTGGTGGCAGTTTTCCCATTGAACTGTTTTTTGTCTATCGAACCCGGGACAGGCAATCCTTGAAAGTTCAGGTTGTGACAAAGATGATAACCCGCCTGTGGTCTCAAAGATGACAACAACTACTGAACCAAAAAAGGAACCATCCCCACGCTCGGCCGGGAATCTATCCTCCTACCTGTATCTGCTTCGTTCAAATAGGAACTACCGCCGTTTCTGGATGTCCGGTGTGATCTCGCAGATGGGAGACTGGTTTAACTATATTGGTATTTTTGTTCTGCTGACAGAACTTACCGGCTCAGGTCGGGCAGTGAGCTGGTTTCTGATTGCCAAATTTCTGCCCACGACAATTCTGGGGCCCATGGCAGGAATCGTTGCCGACCGGTTCAGCCGTAAGACTATTCTTATAACCTGCGACCTGATGCGAGTTGTGGTGGTGCTGGGATACCTGCTGGTCCATGACGCAGAGCATGTCTACCTTATCTACCTGCTTGCCTTTATCCAGGAAGCTGTCTGGACCTTTTCCCATCCGGCACGCCAGGCCTCAGTGCCAAATATATGCAGCAGGGAAGAACTGAGCACGGCAAACGGTCTGTCCGGGGCATCCTGGTCAATCATGCTTGCAGTCGGTGCGGCCCTGGGAGGTTTTGTTTCAGCAGTGTTTGGCTGGCAGACCGCAATTCTGGTGGACAGTTTCAGCTTTATTATATCAGCGGCAATTATGGTATCAGTGGCTTTGCCGCACCAGGCAAAAAAGAAGCATACCGATTTTTCTTTTGCCAGGATAACCGGTTGGCATGATCTTCTGGAAGGAGGCCGTTATGTGAAGGACCATCCCAGGGTAGGTGCCCTGCTCATGGTCAAGAGCGGCTGGGCCTTATCCGGAGGAATACTGGTAATGCTCACCGTGTTTGGAGAACAGATTTTTTCTGAAAACGGCCAGGGCGGTTTAAGCGGTGTCCTGTTTTCCATGCGTGGCCTTGGGGCAGCGGTTGGGCCTATTGTTGCCTGGCGTCTTTTCGGCGACGGGGTCTCTGCTATGCATAAAGCCATTGGCACAGCATTTTTTATTTCATCACTGTCATATTTACTGTTTAGTCAGTCGGCCAATATTTATCTTGCCGCTGTCTGTGTTTTTGCCGGTCACATCGGGGGAGCCATCCAGTGGGTTTTCAGTACCACCCTGCTCCATCGCCGGGTGGAAGACAGGTTTCGGGGCAGGGTGTTTGCAGCTGAAATGTGCCTGCTTACCCTGGTCCTCAGTCTGTCCACATGGTCTACCGGTCAGGCCCTTGATATGGGTGTTGATCCCCGCACTATCGTCATTGTCCTGGCTTTATTTTTTCTCCTGCCCGGAACAAGCTGGTTTTTGTATCTACGTTCCCTGCCAAAGACAGTTGAATCACAGGGAGAACAGTGACGGCCTCGTAAAAGGTCTTCGCATTCTTACCTTCGCAGGGATGCAGGATTGGAATTTTTTTCGCTTGATTTTTACCCGTAGGAGCCCGGCCTTCCCGGCGATAAACAACTGCAGTGCATGCGACTATTAGATGTCAATTACTTTGTCCGGTTCGCGACAATTATCTTGTCCGCTTTTTTGTTCCCTAAATTAGCTGCTTTTTACACCCCCTTCCACTGTTAGACTTGTGCTGTTTTCAGCCCTACAAAGTTGTGCTTTTTTTAAGAGCGTAGCGAGTAAAAAAAGCACAACTTTGTAGGGCACAGCAAGCGATAGCGCGGTAGAATTTAGCACAGTTTTGAATTATTCAGGCATCATCTCCTCTCTCAGTTTCCTGGCCTTTTGTGGATTATGGTTGATATCTGCCCTGGTGACGCCATAGATCAACACGGGGTAATTGAAATTATTCTCCTTGATCAGGAGGTCACCTTTGATGTCGGTTATGGTGTAAATGTCATCTGTCTGTCGGCAACCATCGAACCAGGTGGTGTTTGTCTCATTCATTGAGGCTTCTATTGTTTCAAGCCGCCCTTTTTGCGGATTGCAGATTGTCATTTCCATCATCACGCCTCCTTATCTTGTTCATTGGCAGCCCTGGACATTGCAACCTGACCAGAGAGGTGCTGATTGCGAGTTATAGCCTGTTTTTTCCGGAAACTCTCTGCGTTGGCCTCTATTTCAATGATCATCGCATGGTGGACGAGTCGATCAATGGCCGCTACGGTCATTATGCTGTCTGCAAAGATCTGATCCCAGTCACTAAAGGGATGATTACTGGTGATGATCATGCTTTTGGACTCATACCGGTGTGCGATAAGCTCAAAGAGCACATGAGTTTCCGCCTCACTCTTTTTTACATAGCCAATGTCGTCTAAAACAATAACTGCGTATCTATCCAGCCGGGCAAATATTTTTTCCAACTCTAACCCTTCACGGGCTCGCTGGAGCTCCTGGACAAGGGCGGTGGCCTGGTAGTAACGCACTCTGACATTTTGCTCTATCAGACCATTGCAGATGGCTGCGGCCAAGTGAGTTTTTCCTGTGCCGCTTGGCCCGAAGAAAAGGAGGTTTTCGCCACGGTTAACCCAACTTGGGTCAGAGGCCAACACTTCTATTTTACCGGCATTCATCTCAGGAAGATGCTTAAAATCAAAGGAAGACAGACTTTTGCCAGTGGGAAGCTTGGACTCCTTGAGGTAACGGGCTATACGGCGAGTATAACGTCCATTTATCTCCTCTTCACATAATGCCGTCAGGTATTGGGCGGGGTCCCATCCCCTTTGCTCGGCATACCCTAAATATTTCTCCCAGTGAGCAGCAATGGTGGATAGTTTTAATTGCTTCAACAAGACAGGTAGTGCTGCTGCGTGACTCATCAGTGCACCCCCTGTAAACAACAATTCAACAGACTGTCATATTCAGATGCCGGTGGCTGGTTGACTTGGATCTCCGGGATACTTTGATCTCTGGATTCAAATTTGTTTTGCAGTTCAATAAGACTGGGAAGCGTCGAACCGGCCATTAGCTCCTGCAGATACTCTCCTAACTGTCTTTCGCAATCTGCCCGGTAAGCCAAAGACAGAATCCCAACCATTGTTTTGCAGGCCTTGCGGGCCTCCATCTCCTTATCCAGCCAACTCCATACCGCTTTATATGTTTCATCGGGAAGAAGGTCGTCTCTTATTTGAGAATACCTGAAAGCCTGGGGTTTTTTAGCAAGACTGCTGATAACATGACGATAATCCACCTGTCGACCACGGTGATTATTAGCAGAAACAAAGACTCTGGGCAGGGTAACGGTGAGGGTGCTGCCAAGATACCCTTCAAGCCGACTGTCATATATATGAATACGGAGCCTTTTGCCAATCAGGCGAGACGGCACTGTATACAAAATCCGTTTGATCTGGATAGTACTCGTGGTGCTGACCGGTACCACCGTTTCTGTGTAGTCAGCTGTACGGCACAGAGGGAGCGGCTGTAGATGCTGACGTTCTTGCTCAATTTTGTCCTGCTTACGGCTATTAATCTCGCTGACGACTTCGTCCAGGAACTGGACATAGGCTGCCTCCGAACTAAAATCGTTAGAATCTCGAAGGAGTAAAGCCTGCTTGATTCGCTTTTTCAGATGACCATGCGGGGATTCAATGGCCCCGTTTTCGTGCCCTTTGCCGCGATTATTACGGGTTGGTTCCATACCATAATGGCGGCAGAGCTGCTTATAACGTCTGGTTATATCTTCGGCAGCATCTTTGTTCAGATTACGATAAGCCGCTGACAGACTGTCACTGCGGTGCTCCCGAGGAATACCACCCAAGCGCCAGAGAGCATCCTGTAGACCTTCGGCCAGGGCTGTGTAGGACTCTCCTCCATGGACAATCTTCACTGAGCACCAACCACTAAAAGCCAGGCGAAAATGATACAGAAGATGCCTGAATGGCTGGCCCTGTATCGTAATTGTCACCTTTTTTAACTGAGTGAAATCAGAGAGACCCATCCGTCCGACAACTTGCTCCTGGCGGAACATAACCTCCTGGTCAGGTCCATAGAGGGCCTTCCATTCACTCACACGGCGTTGAAAGGTGCGCAACTTGCTGTCTTGGTACTCTCCAGGATGATCTTTCTGGAGTTTTTCAAATAAGGTAATCGGAGTGAGTTTATGGTTCTTCTTCAGCAAGGGGAGGACGTCGCTGTCCCATACATCGGAGAACGGATCAACTCGTGTTCGCCAGTAGCGCTTCCTTTTGCTTCCTGGTTGCAAATCATCCTTTTCTATCCGACGCCCAGACCGTTCTGATATCCCAGCTTTCGCAGCAGCTGTGACCTGTTTCTTTCCGTCTTGTCTTGTTTGCATATATACCCTGACCTGTTCTGAATTAATGGCTTTACCTGACACCAAAATCCTCCTTTATTGAAAGTGGTTTTTTTGAGTTAGGTTTTTACCATATTGAACCGGACAAGATAGTTGTCATTTACCGGCCAAGCTAATTGTCACATAATAAGCGATGGCCGTCCCTATCACGATCGGCGTATTTTTGCCGTTTTTTTTGTTTTCTTAGAGGGTACTTTTGGAGGGTAAAAAACACCCTCTAAAAGTTAAAACAAGGCATTTTCAGAAATGTTATTTCAGCAATACAGTTGGTTAGCTTGGTCCGCTCCCATTG
>WFRY01000142.1 GCA_015486315.1 Desulfobulbaceae bacterium | reverse complement strand
CGGCAAAACCTATCCCGGAACTTGCCCCGGAAGGGCTGTAGATAGCAGTGTTGACGCCGATCAGACGACCGGCACTGTCAAGCAGCGGGCCACCGGAATTACCTGGATTAATGGCGGCATCGGTCTGAATGACATCATGAATAGTGCGACCGGTTTCCGCAGTAATCTCGCGGCCCAGGGCACTGACCACGCCGGTGGTCAGGGTCTGATCCAGGCCAAAGGGGTTGCCGATGGCAAACACCTTCTGGCCCACCTGGAGATCTTCAGACTCGCCCACGGCAATGGGAAAGAGTTTTTCCGCCGGTGCTGAAATCTGCAGTACTGCAATATCCCTATCCGGGGCAACCCCCACCAGAACCGCCTTCCAGTTGGTATGATCGGCAAGGGTGACCTCTATACGATTTGCATCGGAGATCACATGATAGTTGGTAACAATCCGGCCCTTTCTGTCCCAGACAAATCCGGAGCCGGTTCCTTTGGGAATCTCGTAAACATTAAGGCTGAACAGATTTCGCTGCACGGCTATGGAGGTAATATAGACCACGGAAGGAGAGGCATTACGAAATACTTCAATGGTATTATTTTCGTCTGCAGCCAGATCGCCCCGGGCTGTTACCGCACGGGGCTCGGCATCGGGATCAAAGAGTCCGGGCTGAAAGCTCTGATACAGGACATAGAGCGAAGCCATGATGATGATCAACAGCAGAACCGGATTGACGGCCCCGGTTGTCGAGCGGAACGAGCGCATTAATCAAAGATCAAGCAGTAATTTAGAAACTGTAAAGAAGAGTGAAACACCGAGCACATCAATGGAGGTTGTAATAAAAGGACCCGTGGCGATAGCGGCATCAACATTAAGCCGTTTAAGCAGCATGGGTACGAGCGTACCAACGGTTGCAGCCATGGTCATGACGGCAAAGACGGACAGTCCAACGACGACCCCCAGGTATGCAGGAGTTGTATATTGAAAAGTGGCCAGCAGACCGAGCAGCATGCCGAACACTGCGCCGAGTACAATACCCACCAGAAACTCTTTGCCCACAATCTGATAGAAATGAAGCATATTCACCCGGCCGGTTGCCAGACCGCGGACAACAATGGTGCTGGACTGGGTAGCGATATTACCTCCCATCCCCGCAATAATCGGTATAAAAGATGCCAGAGCCAGTACCTTTTGCAGCTCATACTGAAATCCGTTGATAATAAACATGGCAGCTACCCCGCCGACCCAGGAGGCAAAGAGCCAGGGCGCACGGAGAAGAATTTTTTGATGCAGGGGTTTGAGCAGAATTTCGTTATCCTTACCCGCACCGGCCATCTGAAGAAAATCTTCCGTCGCCTCTTCCCGGATAACATCGATAATATCATCAACCGTGACAATACCGATCAGTTTAAAGGTAGCGTCCACAACCGGCAGCGCCAGCAGATTGTATTGTGAGACGATATGGGCAACCTCTTCCTGGTCGGTATCCGTTGTTACCGAGATGACATTGGTGTTCATGATATTTTTCAACTGCCGGTGCATCGGGTGCATGAGCAGTTCACGCAGTGACAGAACACCGGCCAGTTGACCGTCGCCATGGGTAATATAGAGATAAAATACCATCTCTTTTTCTTCGCTGCGCTTCTGGACCTTCTGAATGGCATCTTCCACGGTAAGATCTTCATCCAGGTACATAAAGTCCGGCGACATGATACCACCGGCAGTCTCGGGATCATACTTGAGCAGTTCTTCGACCTCGTTCCGGTCATCCACCTCCATATGGGTCCGAATTTCAACGGCAATGTCATTGGGCAGTGCTTCCAGCAGGTCGGCGGCATCATCGGAGGCCATACTGGTGACTACGTCGGCCATAAATGAAGGAGGCAGATCTTCAACAAGCTCCACCATGATTGACTCGTCAAGTTCACTTAAGAAATCAGCCATCAAATGCGTATGGGCAATGATTTCGAAAATGGATTTTTGTTCAAGCAGAGGAAGGGAACGAAAAACCCAGGCCAGGTCGGCCGGATGGGTTTTGCTGATAAGCTTACGGATATTTTCCGTAGCCCCTCGACGATGCAGGCGACGCAGGGTATCCAGAAGAACCTTGCCTTCAAAGCCGATCATTTCACGTTTTGGCGCCTTTACCATGGACTCACCTGCCGAAGACAGAATATATTACGCCTGCAGGCGCCCGGATCAACCGAACCGCTGCAGACCGTATCTATGAGCCTGTTGATTTAATGCATTTCCGCCCGATCTCTTCGTTATACGGAAAAAATTCAGCCTTCGGAATATCAAACATATGCCTGTGGTAAATTTTTCGTATGCCTCGAAGTCTGCGCTTATCTGATCTCGAACGAAAATCCTCTTAAATTAACAGACTCATCTATTGATTTATTTTGATTACAAGCAAAGTTCTATTACCATTACCCGGCTGCAACAAGCGCATTCAACCAGGGTAAAGATTATATTTCTGCGAGAATCAGGCAATTTTACATAGTAATGGACAATGGAGCGGGAAGTCAAATACAAAGATGGCGATTTGCAAAGGATGCAACTACAGCATCAAGTCAGCCAAGCAGACCACTTTTCAGGGCGAGATAACAGAGAAAAAAACCTGCCGTCATGGCAAAAACACCCAGAACGCGTAAATTCTCAGGACGCATATCGGCAAGCTGTCTCAGCCAGCGCTGCATGGCCTCGGGGGAGGCAACGTAGGGAAGTCCTTCAAGTATCAGTACCAGTCCAATCAGGGTTATAAGCATCTTCATAACCGGCAATCTACCAAATGAAACAAAGTGTTGCAATCTTCCGACAAAGATATTGACAATTGACGATAAAAAAAAGTAATATTCTAAACTTACAGAGTAACTTTACCGTGGTCCCTGCCACTACTTTTTTCCGGTGCGATAATTGACTGCTGTATCCACCTTATTTATCTTTTGGACCAATGACAGAAATATCCTCAGCAAAATACAGTGAAGCCGGCGTTGACATCGACAAGGGCAATGCCTTTATTTCCCGCATTAAGGGCATGGTTGCAGAAACCCATAGTCGTAAAGTTATCAGCGATATAGGTGGATTTTCAGGACTGTTCGCCATAGGAAACAACGACTACGAGGATCCGGTACTCATAGCTTCAACCGACGGTGTAGGTACCAAACTCATAGTTGCCAAACTCTGTAACAGGCATGACACCATCGGCATTGACCTGGTGGCCATGTGTGTAAACGACGTCATTGTCAGCGGGGCTACTCCGCTTTTTTTTCTTGATTACTTTGCATCCTCAGCACTTGATCTGGATGTGGCTGCCGACGTGGTCAAAGGGATTGCCGAGGGGTGTAAGATTTCAAACTGTTCGCTGATAGGCGGTGAAACAGCGGAAATGCCCGGCCTGTATCAGCCGGGCGATTATGATCTGGCCGGTTTTGTCGTCGGTATCGGCGAACGAAATACAATTATCGACGGCAGCGATATCCGGGTGGGCAACAAGATTATCGGACTTGCCTCATCCGGCCTGCATTCAAACGGTTTTTCTCTGGTACGAAAAATTATCTTCGAAGAACTGGGCCTGACTGTTGATACTCAAATAGATGAACTTGGCTGCACAGTGGGTGAAGAACTGCTCAAGCCCACCCGTATTTATGTTGAAAGCGTGCTCAAGGTCCTGCGTAATTACAAAATCAACGGCCTGATTCACAATACCGGCGGCGGCTTTATCGACAACGTCCCCCGGATCCTGCCGGACAGCTGTAAAGCACTTATTCAGCATAACAGCTGGGACATACCGCCCGTCTTCGGATTCCTCCAGAACAGGGGCAACATCCCGGAAGTGGAGATGTATCGCACCTTTAACATGGGCATTGGCCTGATGGCCCTGGTGGATAACGATCAGGTTGAAGATGTCATGCAGCAGTTTACAGCCATGGGAGAAAAGGCCTTCCTGATCGGAGAAATTCAGGCCGCTGATGCGTCGGAAAACAAAAGTGTTACCATCCAGGGACTGGGATAAGACAGAACCCAGCGAACGTATCTCATTTGCTCACACCACGCCGCAGTCTGCAGTTCCGCCTTTCAGCTTATAAATTCCATGGTGCAGGGCCGGCAGGATAACTTCAATATTTTCCTTTGCCGCCTTCTTACTGCCCGGTAGATTTATTATCAGGCTCTGGTTACGGATTCCGGCAATTCCCCTTGACCAGATCGCATTTCCGGTTTTGACAAGACTGGCACTGCGCATTGCTTCACCAATGCCGGGAATTTCCAGATCAACAACCCTGCGGGTGGCCTCGGGAGTGCGGTCACTGGGCGACACGCCGGTACCGCCTGTGGTGACAATCAGATCAATCTTTTTTTCGTCCACCCAGGCTGTCAGGGTGGACTCAATCAGGGCCTGCCGGTCAGGGATAATCTCATAGGCAACGACTCTAAACCCCTGTCCGGCAAGCATCTCCTTGAGCAAAACTCCCGAGGTATCTTCCCGCTCTCCCCGGGCCCCCTTGTCACTTAAGGTCAATACCCCGCAGCTGTATTCGACTGTATCCTCCATCAGTCTCCGGCATTAAAGTCGGCAATAATCTTCTCGGCAATATGGGAAGGAACTTCCTCATAATGAGAAAAATTAACTGTAAATGTTCCCCGGCCGCCGGTCATGGAGGTCAGGTCCGGTGCATACAGCTGAATCTCGGCCTGGGGCACCTGGGCCTTGACGATTTCAGCCTTATCCGCCGAATCCATACCAAGAACCTTCCCCCGTCTTGAGTTAAGATCACCCATTACATCGCCAACATGGTCCTTGTCCACCCTGATGTCCATTTCCATGATCGGTTCCAGCAGGATTGGATTTGCCTCCTGGATTCCCTTCTTAAAGGCCATGGAACCGGCAATTTTAAATGCCATTTCAGAGGAATCAACGTTATGATATGAACCGTCAATCAGGGTGACCTTCAAATCCACAAAGGGGTAACCGGCAATGACGCCTTTTTCCATGGCCTCGCGGATTCCCTTCTCCACAGCCGGTCTGTACTGCTGGGGGATAACGCCGCCGACGATCTTGTCCACAAACTCAAAGTATTCGCCGCTTTGCAATGGTTCAAGCTCGATCGTGCAGTCACCGTACTGACCACGACCACCGGATTGTTTTTTATGTTTCCCCTGGACAGTTGTCTTGCCCTTAAGGGTTTCCCGATATGGTATCTTGGGAATTGCCAGTTCCATGTCAACACCGAATTTACGCTTGAGTTTTTCCTTAACAGCCTCAAGATGTACCTGCCCCACCCCGGATATCAACACCTCATGGGTCTGAGCCTCCCGCGTCAACTGCAGCGTAAGATCTTCATCCAGCAACCGGGTAAGGGCAGCAAACAATTTTTCTTCATCCTTGGTTGCACTTACCGCATAGGAGATCACCGTGGGCAGGGGCTCAAGCGCATCATATAAAATCGGATTGCTCTCGTCGCAAAGCGTATCGCCTGTTGTGGTCTCCTTGAGTTTTGCAACGGCAACAATCATGCCGGGAACCGCACTTTCGATGGCTTTCTGCTCCTTGCCCTCAACAACAAAAAGCTGACCAAAACGTTCGGAAACCTCTTTGGTGGAGTTATAAAAGTTATCTCCATCCAGGGTACCGGAAAAAACCCGGAAAATGGTTAACCGACCGGCAAAAGGATCTGCCATGGTCTTAAAAACCTGGGCGGAAAACGGTGCGTCGGCAGTGCCGGACCGCTCAATCAGATCACCACTTTTGGGATCCGTCCCCATCACTGCAGGACGTTGATCAGGAGAAGGAAGCAGATCCGCAATGCCATCCAGCATAATGGAGGTACCGGCATTATTTAAAGAGGAACAGGCAAAAACCGGAGCAATCTGTCCCTGACTTACGCCTTCGGCAAGTCCGGCAAGAAGCTCTTCATCACTCAGTTCACCCTCTTCCAGAAACTTTTCAATCAGGTCGTCATCCGTCTCGGCCACGTATTCCATCATGGTTTCCCGCAGAGACGAGGCTTCATCGACCATATCAGCAGGAATGTCGGCAACATCAACCGTGCCGTCATCCTTAAACATCAAGGCCCTGTTGCCGATCAGATCCACAACACCTTTAAAATCACTTTCCGCACCAATGGGCAGGTACACAACCACCGGGTTCAAGGTAAAAGAGTCCTTGATCTGATCAACGGTTTTCTGAAAGTCGGCCCGCTCACGGTCCATCTTGGTAATACAGATCAGACAGGGAAGATTGCGCTCCTCTACTAAATCAACAAAGCGCTCGGTCTGGTTGCGAACACCAAGCACAGCACCCACGGCAAGCAGGACACTGTCTGCGACCCGGGCTGCAAACCGTGCCTCGTTAACAAAGTTATCATCACCAGGGGTATCAATCAGAAAAATCTCTTTCTTCTTCCAGCTCAGGTGGTTAAATGCGGCGCTGGTAGATATCTGCCGTTTGATCTCCTCATCCTCGAAATCCATGGAGGCTGAACCATCATCCACCTTGCCGAGGCGCTTGATTGCACCGGCAGTAAAGAGCAGGGCTTCGGCCAGGGTAGTTTTACCGCTGTTGCCATGCCCAAGGATAACTGTATTCCTGATCTGCTTGACGTCGTACATAAATACCTCCGGTAACCGGGTGCTGGGATTAATCTTACGACATATTGGTTCATCCCGTGTAGTTGCCAAAAGAGAAGAAAAGGACTTTCTCTTTTGGCCGGGGGATGGTAACCATCTGTTAGAATCTAACAGATCTATATATTCTTTTTATCCTTGCAAAGTCAAGCTATAACCTCATCCATTACTGCTCATTTTCAAGCAAATTCATGGCAAAAAAAGCAAGTAGTTCAACCGGTAAAATAGCCAGGTCGGCAGGTGCGGTCAGCGGGGCGGTCATGTGCAGCCGTGTGCTCGGCCTGGTGCGGGAACAGGTGTTTGCCGGTATGTTCGGGGCAGGCTATGCCTATGATGCCTTTGTAGTTGCCTTCCGTATTCCCAATCTGCTGAGGGATCTGTTTGGCGAGGGAGCACTGTCCGCAGCCTTTGTCACTGTATTTTCCGATTACGATACCAACAGAGGGCGGGAAGCCACCTGGCAGCTGGCATCAAATGTGCTGGTTTTTATCTCCATCCTTCTCAGCCTGATTACCCTGGCAGGTGTTTTTTTTGCCGGTCCCATCGTCAATCTGCTGGCCCCGGATTTTTCCCTTGTTGCGGGCAAGGCCGAGCTGACTTCCCTGCTGACCAGAATCATGTTTCCATTCCTGGTCTTTGTAGCCCTGTCGGCAGTGGTAATGGGGGTACTCAACACCAGGGGAAAGTTTTTTGTTCCGGCCATGTCGTCAAGTTTTTTCAACCTGGGATCCATTGTCGGCGGGGTCTCTCTTGCGCTGATCCTGCCGAAATTCGGCCAGCCCGCCATTGTCGGCATGGCCTGGGGAACCCTGATCGGCGGGTTTCTCCAACTCTGTATCCAGTTTCCGACCCTGAAGAAAACCGGATTCATCTTCAGGCCACATCTTAACCTGCGTGATGCGGGACTGAAACGGATATTATGGCTGATGCTGCCGGCAACCATCGGTCTGTCTGCAACCCAGATCAACATCTTTGTAAACACCAATTTTGCCTCCAGCTGCGTTGAGGGCTCTGTCTCGTGGCTCAACTATGCCTTCCGCATGGTCCAGCTGCCCATCGGGGTGTTCGGGGTTGCCTTTTCCATTGCCGCCATGCCGGTACTGGCACAGCATGCTGCCAAAAATGATCTCAAAGGGCTGAAGCATACCTTTTCTTCCTCACTGGTTATGGTATTCAGCCTGACCATCCCGGCTACTGTCGGACTCATCCTCCTTGCCCGGCCCATTATCAGGCTTATCTTTGAGCATGGTGCCTTTACGGCAGTTGATACCCTGCACACCTCGCAGGCCCTGACCTGTTATGCCTACGGCCTGTTTGCCTATTCGGCCGTTAAAATAATGGTGCCTGTCTTTTATGCCTTAAATGATACAAAGTACCCGGTTATCGGTTCCTTTATTGCGGTTGCCGCCAACATTACCATTATCACCCTGACCATCGACACCTTTGAATTCCGGGCGATTGCCCTGTCCACATCCTGTTCCATGGTCCTGAACTTCTTATTCCTGGGCACAATCCTGTACCGAAAGTTAACCGGGTTTTCACTGAGCTATCTCAGCCTCGGAGTTATAAAAATTCTCCTGGCAAGCAGTGTTATGGCCGTAGGGATTATGGGATTATTAAAACTGTTCAATCCGATGCTGCTGGGATCCATTCCCCTGCAGCTTATCGGCGTTTTTATGGTAATTGGTGCTGCCGCCCTGCTCTACGGCATTACACTGCACATGCTCCGTCTACCGGAGTTAAAGGTCATTACCGAAAAGGTCGAACAGCGCTTCAAAGGATAAGCGTCATATTACTGATACGTACCGGAGTGATAAAATGGCAACAGAAATTGAACGAAAATTTCTTCTCGCCGGGGATGACTGGAAAAAACTCGCCGAGGGGGTACGCTATCAACAGGGGTACCTCTGCGCTCAGAAAGAACGAACTGTTCGGGTCCGCACCATTGCCGACAAGGGGTTTCTTACCATTAAAGGGATCAGTACCGGCATATCCAGACTGGAATACGAGTATGAAATACCGCAGGCAGATGCCGGGGTGCTCCTTGCAACGCTCTGTGAAAAACCGCTGATTGAAAAAAAACGTTACAAGATCAAATTTGCAGGCTTCACCTGGGAAGTAGATGAATTTTTCGGCGACAATGCAGGCCTGGTCGTTGCGGAGATTGAACTGGAACGCGAAGATCAGTTGTTTGAAAAACCAGTCTGGATAGGTAGCGAGGTAAGCGGAGATCCACGCTATTTTAATTCCAGTCTCATCAAAAACCCCTATAAAAACTGGAAGAAAAAGCTTTAGAAATAGTAACTATTCAGAAGTGCATTAGATTCGGAGTTTACGCTTACCTGTTCATTTAAGACTGTGAAGCGTACTTGTGCTACTCGAGCAGGCTTAAATGGGCGAAGAGGTAAGCGCAGACTCCGTAAGGTGCTCCTGAACAAGTTACTATAAATATTTCCCGTCATTACGGGGAAGGTATGCTCAGGAGCCTCCGTTGCGCTTTTACAGCTCGGTCCAGTACTCTTCCGGCATTTCCTTGGCCAGTTCCAGGGCGCCATCCGCCCCGCCATACAGGGAATCTTCCACAACCCGCACTTTGGTCGGACCGTATTCACCAATGGCCTCTTCAAGATATTCGGCCAGGCCCCGAATCTGGCTTCCCCCGCCTGCAAGGATAATATTTTCTCTGATTGCATCCTGGTATTCCGGATCAAATTTGGCAATAAGCTCCAGGGTGGATTCAACCATTGCCGGCAAAATACTTTCGCAGGCCCGTTTCACCTCTTCGGTGATATCATGGACCGTAGACTTACCATCCACGGGAATTTCTACCTCTACATCTTTATCGACATTACCGACAAAGCTGTGTTCTTCCTTAAAGCGCCGAATCATATTCAGGTTAAAATCCGCTGCCGGATAACGCTCTTTGAGAAAGGTAAACAACTGCTGATCAACATAATCACCGGCAGTGAGCACTGTTCGTTGATCTTCTTCCAGCGGCACGGTCCCATGCATGATACAGAAGTCCACCGTTCCGGCACCGATATCGATGACCATGGCATTATCCAGGGCACCGACGCCATAGGCCACGGCAAAGGGCTCTGAAACCACAAAAAGAGACTCTGCAAATTCAGCCACAGCCTTCTTCAACGCCACTTTATTCACCTTAAAGGATTCCGCGGGAACCCCCACCACTGCCCTGACCTTAGTATCACTGTTTGAGGGCTGAACAAGGGTGATTAAATGACGGATCAGCTCTTTGACCGCCTCTTCGTCACGGGCAGTTCCCTCTTTAATGACCCCGTTTTTCAGAGGACGATACATATCCAGAGACAACCGGTGCGTAACAGCTTCCGCCCCAAAGAGAACCGGGGCCCCTACAACTTTTCTGGCAATAAAGTCCCGGGGCCAGCCGACATAACTTTCTACCCATTTTTTCTTGTTATTATCAGCCGAGATAGCGCTTCTCGAGGTTCCCAGGTCTATACCGACCAGCAGTTTCTCATCAGCTGTTTTTGTTGCGGATTTTTTTGCCATTCTCTTCTCCTTTCACTACTTCTGTCTGTCGTTGTTTGAGATAGTCGCTTATCCCCTCTTCCAGGGAAGAAGTAATTTTTTCGCGATAAGCCGGATTATTCAGGTTTGTTTCTTCCTCGTGCTTGGAGATGCATGAAATTTCGACCAGAACACTTGCTGCATCTACCCCGAGCAGAACTACAAATGGAGCAATTTTTATCCCATTATCGGCAATAACTCTATCATATTTTTGCATATTGGAGAAGAGACTGTGCTGCAGTGTTGCGGCAAGGGTTGCCGATTCCTGCTCCTTCAACACGTCTCCAATCTTTTTGATCATATTTTTAAAGTCTCCGGTCAAGATCTCGGAACCACGGTTTTCCTGCTCTGCAAGACGGAGAGTATACTCGTCTGAAGGCGGCCCGAAATAAAACGTCTCCGTGACATTAAACTGTTTCTGGGGCAGGGCATTTATATGGAGAGAAATAAACAGGTCGGCCTTGTTGCGGTTGGAAAATTTTACCCGATCACTCAAAGATATAAATATATCCGTTTCCCGGGTGAGCAAAACCCTGTATCGCCCATTCTGCATGAGTTCATCACGCAGGCGCCGGGCAATATCCAGGACAATATCCTTTTCCCGGGTCCCCTGACTGCCGACAGCTCCGGGATCTCTTCCCCCATGCCCGGGATCAATGACAATAGTCTGCACTGCAAGTCCGAATACGGAACTGAGCCGGGCCTGATCACTGTTCAGCAGAAAATCGTAATTTAAAAGTCGCTGTGCATCAAAAGAATCCGCAAAGCCGGCAGTTGAATCCATAACGGCTGAACTTCCACCGGTGTCGAAAAGGGCTGTTCCCTGGTTGCGAATAATCTCGGTCCAGGGCAGCAGCGGCGCTCTGGCAGCAAAGGCAACCGGATCAACCGGCTGCGGGGTCATGGAATCTGAGATAAAATGAATCAGGACAATGAGCAGGGTTATCAGCAGCACAGGCAGCAGACGGCTCTTGACACGAGTCCGGGATGACCTGACCCGGCAGCGGTTTTCAACATGAGGATCTGCTATTTTCAGATTTTCCTCTAAAACTCCCTGCAGGATGACATCCTTTATTTTTCCATTTTCAACATTGCGCATTGGTCTTTTCGGCGTCATCAGGGAATACTCAAAACCGTCACTCATTACTCACAGAGCTGAGTGAGGACGATCATTTGAGATACAATTTGTTATCACTCTGATCTTACTGCATCCAACTCCCATAACAAAATTAAATTCGTTCACTCATTATATTTGAGGTATTCGTAATAACTCAATTTCAATTATTTTTCTGATTACGTATGAAACTCAGCCAACTTACAGTCAAGGTTACAATATTCTGTTATAAAAAGAAAAAATAATGGATCGAAGTCTGCGCTTATATCCCGATAAAGGACCTCGGGAATGACCGTAGTGGGCAGCACTCTAATTGGTTATAATATAACGGGGTTGTACACCACGTCATCCCCGAGTGTTGTTATCGGGGATCCAGGAATTTGTTAATGGCTGAACTTTGTACGTAATCAGAATTATTTTTGTCATTCCAGAGAAATCTATAATTTAGTTATTTCACCATGTTACACACGCCATCCTTACAGGGATGACGGATTCGAAGACTTTTTACGAGACCATCATATTTCCATTGAACACGAAAAATATCATTTCAGTTTTTTACCGGGGAATCTCCAATCTGATTACAACCCCGAACCATTGCGATATTAATTATTAAAATTAGATCTGGCAATTAACTACAATCCATTATATGATGGAAACAATATTTACTTCCATTCATAACCTATTAACAACAATCAGGTACCTGCCATGAAAAACATTATTATCCTTTTTACCTTTTTCTTCATCACCTGTGTCTCTGCCCAGGCCGCAGAGGGATTGATCACCAAGACCAGCAGCCATAGTGTCAAAGAGACCATGGATAAATTTGAAAATATCGTCAAGGACAAGGGGTTCAATATTGCCGCCCGTGTCAACCATGCTGCTGCGGCAATACAGTCCGGATTAACATTACGACCGACTGAAGTGCTTATTTTCGGCAACCCGAAGCTCGGCACCCTGCTCATGCAGAGTAACCAGACCATTGGCATTGACCTGCCGCTGAAAGTGCTGGTATGGGAAGATGAGAACGGGACCGTAACCCTGGCCTATAATGATCCTGCCTGGCTGGCAGAGCGGCATGGAATTACCGACAGGGCGAAGGTATTTGCAAAAATGGCCGGCGCCATGGACACCTTCAGCAATGCCGCAATTAAATAGCTATTTAAGTTTCCGGTCCGGCCATGAGCAATGAAAACGTGTATCGTATCGGGGCAGCAGTCCTGGTACTGCTCATCATGGCCGGCTGTGAAATTGCCGCCCCGAGAAGGAAACTAACCACGGCAAAGGGCAAGCGCTGGCTGACCAATCTCTCCATGATCGGCATGGACAACCTGCTGGTCATGCTGCTGATCCCTATTCCCGTCATCCAGGTTGCTGTTGCTGCCCGGGCAGCCGACTGGGGGCTGTTCAACCAGCTTGACCTGCCTGCAATTCCAACGATTATCCTGTCGGTACTGTTCCTGGACCTGATAATTTACCTGCAGCACCTGATGTTCCATGCCGTGCCTCTGTTCTGGCGGCTGCACATGGTTCATCACGCCGATCTGGACATCGATGTGACCACCGGACTGCGTTTTCACCCAATAGAGATTCTGTTATCTGTCTTCATAAAGATCGCAACGGTCGCCGCCCTGGGACCACCGATAACGGCGGTGCTGATCTTTGAAATCCTGCTCAATGCAACTGCCATGTTCAACCATGCCAACGCTGCAATCCCGGCAGGCGTTGACCGATGGCTTCGCCTGCTGGTAGTAACCCCGGACATGCACCGCGTCCATCACTCGGTTATTATCCGGGAAACCAACTCCAACTTTGGTTTTAATTTTCCATGGTGGGACCGGCTGTTCGGTACCTACCGCCCGCAACCGGCCCGGGGTCATTCAGACATGACCATTGGTCTGAGCCAGTTTCGAAATCCGGCAGATCTCGGCTTCGTCAAAGTATTACTGCTGCCGCTGACAGGAAAAACAGGCAGCTATTCACTCTCCGGTCAGGGCAGGGAACCAGCTGAACAGAAAAAATAACCCGGCACAGCAAAAAAAAGTAAGCGTTTCAGAAACGCTTACAATAAAAAAGGCGGATCAAGCTATCTGCCTGAACCGCCTTGAATATT
>WFRY01000141.1 GCA_015486315.1 Desulfobulbaceae bacterium | reverse complement strand
GTTTCGGTATGCTGCTGATCGCCATTGACTGGCTGCATCTTGATGTGACCCAGGTTCAGACCTATGTTTTTCTTAAAATGGCGGTGGCCGGTCACCTGGTTCTCTTTGTGGCCCGGACCAGGGAACACTTCTGGAAACGCCCCTGGCCCGCCCCGATTATGGTCTGGTCGGCGGTCGTCACAAAAGTGGCCGCTACCTTACTGGCCGCCTACGGATTTGGCTTTATTACGCCGATAAGCTGGCCGGAAGTCGCCTTGATATGGGCCTATTCCATAGTATCGGCCATTGTTACCGATCTGGTCAAGGTAATGGTCTATCATCATCTGCAACATAAGGCGCCACGACATCGCAGCTTTGTGAAAAAGCTCAGCAAATCTTTTTTCCCTAAGCATTTCAGCAGGCGGAGTACCCGGTAAAATGCAGGTTATGTAAAAATAATGACCAGACGAACAACAGGGAGCCCTCTCTTCATGAGGGCTCTTTTCAGGAGGTCACGAACGAAATCAAATCTGATTACATACAAAGTACTGAGAGGCTTTTCAGTGATCTTCTTTGTAATAAAAGATAAATTTTACAAGGAAAAAAATACCTGTTATGGAGCAAACTGAATTCATAAAAATACTTGTAGGAATTCTGGCAATAGTCAATCCCATGGGTGCCATCCCGATTTTTCTCTCTTTATGTGGTGAGCGGACACCGGAAGAGGCCGGCTCTATAGCCAGGGTAGCAGCAATTTCCGTCGGATTGATATTGCTGATAGCTCTCTGGGCGGGGGACCCATTACTCTCTTTTTTCGGCATTGGAATTCCATCATTTCGTACCGGAGGTGGTCTGCTGATTCTGTTGATGGCCATCTCCATGATGCACGCCCGACAAAGCCGGGTCAAGCGAAGCCCGGAGGAGAAAGATGCGGATAGCGATAAAGAGGATATTGCCGTGGTACCGCTTGCCATGCCGCTTCTCGCCGGGCCGGGAGCAATAAGCCTTGTGGTGGTGGAGGGACAGCGAGCAGCCGGCCTGACAAGTCACCTGCTGATCAGCTTCTGTATTTTCGTTGTTGCTGTTATCATCTGGTTGACCTTACGAATGGCCGAACCCATCGGCAAGCGATTAGGGGTAACCGGCCTTAATATTGCCACCCGTATTATGGGACTTCTCCTTACTGCTATCGGCATTCAGATGATTGCCGAGGGGTTGCAGCAATTGTTTCCCGGTCTAACCTGAAAAAAGTCATGAAAAAATGTCCTTTTGTCTTCTGCTGTATCCTGCTGTTGTCATTGGCGACATTTTTCACCATGCCCGCTGATACTGCATCGAAATTACCAATCATCAGCCAGGAACAGATATCAGCCCTGCAGAAGTCTATCAGTTCAGAAAAAAGCGAACTGGAAAAACTAAAAAGGGAGATCGCCGCTCAGAAGAAAGATCGTGATCACCAGTTGGCCGGTCTGCAAAATGAAATCGTTAACGAGACAACCCTTGAACAGGCCAGGTTGGCAATGGAATCCGCCAAGGTCAATGTTCAATCAGCAGCCCTTGATCTTGCCAACGAAAAACAGCAGATCCAGGCACTGCAAACCAGACTGCTTGATCTTCAGCATCAAATAGACGCGCTCAAGAGTCAACAGAACCCTCAGAATCAGTTGACAACGCTGCAACAAGAGATGGCAATGGCGAATATTATTCTTGCCCTTGAGCAGAAGTATAGTCAACTGCTTGCCGATCATCTTGACCAGCTTCAGCAAAAAAAGCATCTCGCCGAATCATGGTGGCAAAGTGTCCAGGCTGTTTTCCAGAAACAGGAGCAGATCCGTCATCAGGAATCCCTGGAAGACATGAAACAGCGCCTGCAGGAGCAGGAGAAAAAAGTTCAAAGTGAATCCCTTCGTCTGCAACAGCAGTTATCAGCCATCCAGACCAACGATGCCGATGCCGCCGGCCAGAGGCAATATCTGAAAAGTAAACTTGATGCTTTGCAGGAATCACTCAATATTCTCAGGACAAAGATAAAAGCCCAGGCAATGAAGAGTGAGCATGATGCCATGGGGCTGTCCAGAATCGAAGATATCCCGGCCGATACTCTCCTCACAGACACTAAAATACTCAGGAAGATTGAAGGGGATTTGAAGTCCCTGATCAGCTTAACCTCGGACAGGCTCACCGTTTTCCAACAGAGATGGACGCTTCTCCAGAAACAGTATGCTCTGAAAAATATATCTCCGGATTTTTTTTCCAAAGAAAAAAGCTTACTGACAGGTCTCATCGATCAGTTCAGCTCTCTGTTAACCATGATGCAGTCGTTTAACACTCAGGTACAACAGGACATTGACCGAGTTGCTACGGCCCATGCGAAGACTGTTCAACGAAGTCTGACCGCCCGCCAGCCTCTGCCCCATGATCTGCTCTCCTGGAAGAATTTGTTTGTCGAACTTACTTCTCTGCCGAAACGGCTGCAGCAAATTGTCTCCAAAACAGTGCATGAAATAAGGTCGGGTTGGCAACAATCTGCACCGATGCAAAGGCTGCTTTTTTTGGGCAGCGGGCTCGCTTTGCTTCTATTTCTTTCCCTGATGGGACGTTGCTGCAGCGTGAAAGATCCATTATCGGCAGGTGATCTTACTTTTTCCAGAAAAACAAAGCTGATCAGCCTTTCTTTATTACGAAACAGCAGGGTGTCATTATTCTTTGGTGGTCTGGCGCTTCTTGCCGGAAAATTTTTTCATGTTGAATCAGATATATTTCGAATAATTTTTTTATTTGTCTCTGTGTGGTTTGTCCTGCAGTTTGTCATCAAGCTCAGTTACTGGATTTTTGTTTCTCCACTGATTCCGTCAACCCGGCACCAGCCACGACTCTATCATGTAATGGTATGGATTACTGTTTTAAGTGCCCTGTTTTTCCTCCTGGTCGGATTAGGCAATATCGGGCTGTTTTCCGCACAATTACGAACTGTTATTGATCGGTTATTCATGCTGCTCTTGCTGCCGGTCGTCTATTTTTTTCTCCATCTTCGGGCAGTATTGATCTCCATGCTCAATGCACAGCAAAAAAAGCATTTTGTTACCCATATAATAGTTCCGGCAAGTTTTTTGGTGCCCCTGACTGTGCTGACAGCAGCCTTAGTAGGCCTGGTCGGCTATATCAACCTGGCCTGGTTTGTTGCCGGAAAACTCGCTCTTTTTTTGGCTGTAATTATTGGTTGGAGACTGGTTCGAGACCTTTTTCATGATTTTCTGAACAGGTGGGAACAAAGAACAGAGCAAAAAGGCGACAGGAAGGGGATGCCGACATCCGTCTTCATGTCACCTTTAAAACGGATAGCTGATCTTTTCCTTTTCCTGACCGCACTATGGTGTCTGGCAAGGCTTTACGGATGGGGAACAGATACCACCATATCAAATTTACTGTCCAGTTGGCTCAATCATCCCCTCTTTCATCTGGGGAAACAGGAAATCACCCTGATGAGCCTGCTCACCAGTATATTTTTATTGGTCCTGTTTTTTTATCTGAGTTTGCTTGCCAGGCAGATTATTTATGCGTGGTTGTATAAAAATGTCAAAGATCGTGGTCTGAAGAACAGTCTTTCCATCTTTACGCAATATGCCGTTATCGTCATAGGGGTGTTGATCGCCCTGGATGCCATCGGCATCAACTTGACAAGCCTGACGGTTTTTGCCGGCGCCCTTGGTGTCGGTATCGGTTTTGGTCTGCAGAATATCGCCAACAACCTCATCAGTGGTTTGATTCTGCTGGCGGAACGACCTGTTCGGGTTGAGGATTGGGTCAGTGTTGGTGACAGCGAGGGCATTATTTCCCGCATCGGCCTCCGTTCCCTGGTGCTGACCACCTGGGACAATCAGGATATCATTATTCCCAATGCCTCACTGATAACCAATTCGGTAACAAACTGGACACTCTCCGACAATTTGATTCGCACGGTTTTTCACGTCGGTGTCCGCTACCAGGATGATCCACACAGGGCCAGAGAAGAGATTTTTGACGCTGTTTCCATGGTTCCCGAGGTCTCACTTGAACGAAAACCAAGAGTATATCTCACTGATTTTGCTGATTCCTCGGTCAATTTCAGGGTAGATTTTTTTTCCGAGATTAAGGAGCAACATAGTCGGCTTGAGATTAAATCAAAGGTCATGTTCGCCATTTGGGATGCGTTAAAAGATGCTGACATCGGCATTCCTTTTCCCCAACAGGATATTTATATTAAAGAAATTCCCATTGGAAGCGGTCGGGAAGCTTCGACCACAAGTAACGAGGTGGCCGGTGGCAACACAGAAAAAATTACCGCCACTGACATACCGGCAGCCGGATAGTCGAAACACGGAAAATATCAATGAGGAACTTGAAGAACAATTATATGAAGGTAACTGTTCAGGTGGTGCAGAAAACTTGCAAAACCACCGTCCTGCTCCTGAATAGTTACATATGAAGAAGACGTAAATTGATTCCCAATCAGGCACTCGGGAATGACCATAGTGGGCAGTATTCTGATTGTTATAAAATAATTTAGTTGTTGCAAGCCGCGTCATCCCCGAATGTAGTTATCGGGGATCCAGGCATTTTACCACTGTTTATTAAGAAGTTACCTCAAACCATCGTAACCGTCAGGATACACACTATATATTGCGGATGCTTGAGCTAAGTGCATACCCCAGAAATTTTATTTAGCATGTTCGCTCGCACCCGGTGAGCCGTTGCCCGCGACAATCAAATTATTGCTCAACACCAGTACCGCCACCGAATCGCGCATCCACACTGCATAGCTGTTGTGCTAGCTGCCCGTGGCGTACTGCCGTAAATGGCAAAGCCATCCATGGTCGTCGATCCCGAGGTGATCCCGCCTGCAATGACGGTCTTTCGGACCTCTGTTCGCAGGAAAAATTGCTAAGCATTGGACGGGCGTTATTACATATCCTACAGTAAAACCGTGGTCTGTCCCGGTTTCTACGGTTGTGTAAGAAGTGCCGGCTTCTACTGCGTGGTGAATATGATGTCCAATGTGTAGATAAAGTAGTGGGGTCAACTTTGAAGTGAAGCAGGAAATTTGCATCTTTGACTTGGCAATCTTAAGCGCATCTACGAACAAATAGATCAGACCCCTTTTCTCCTCATCAGCCTTGCACCCTTATGCCATACCAGGTAAATTATTAATTATCTGTAATCTCAATATATTTAATTTCTCTTCTCCAAAACGTACCTATATCGCCATGACAACTCACGACCCGTTACGGACGTTGTATAAAAGCCTCACAGGTAGGGGGGCCTTACCTCTGGACCCCGAAGACGATTATTATGTCCCCATCCTGGAGGCAACACCGGAGAAAGACCCCATTCTCGCGCTCTGGCAGCGGATCGACCTGGCCGAGTCCGAAAGCATCAACCTGTTAACCGGCTTTCGCGGCAATGGCAAAAGCACGGAGCTGAGACGGCTGAAAAAAATGCTGCAGCAGGATGGATGTCAGGTCTTTCTGGTCAACATGCTCGATTATGTGCTCATGACCAAGCCGCTTGAACTCTCCGATTTCATCCTCTCTCTTATGGCCGCTCTTGCAAGCGCGGTTGAGGCATCATCCGACTACAATCTCAAACCCTTAAGTCAATC
The DNA here is from genome assembly GCA_015486315.1 of Desulfobulbaceae bacterium. GTDB lineage: Bacteria > Desulfobacterota > Desulfobulbia > Desulfobulbales > Desulfobulbaceae > Desulfobulbus_C. The sequence goes on along the minus strand of WFRY01000141.1, from coordinate 1,921 downwards.
CTACTGGCAACGTCTGCAGGAATTTCTTGAATCGGAGGTCAGGTTGGAAAAACTCGACCTGGGGGTAAAAGGTCCCGGGGCTGCCGCCGGCCTCGGCTTCAAGTTGAAGACTGATCCCAACTTTAAAATCAGCATCCAGCAGCATCTTCAAGGGCATCTGACCCGGTTGGTTCAGGATGCCAGGGAATTTATAGATGCACTGGTTACAGCCATTCGCCGCCATACCAGTGATCCGGATAAAAAAGTAGTCCTACTGGTTGACTCCCTTGAGCAGCTTCGCGGCAGCGGTGACGAGGCTGAAAAGACCTATGCCGCTACAGTTGAGCTCTTTTCCGGGCAAGCGGCCAATCTGCATTTTCCCAAATTACACATAGTTTATACTGTCCCTCCCTATCTGACCGCCCTGGCCCACAACCTTGGCCGCAGCCTGGGAGGACATCCGGTGACCCAATGGCCCAATATCCATATTCGCACTAAAAAGAACAAAACCGATACAACAGGCCTTGACCTCATGTTTTCAATCATTGAAAAACGGATGCCAGACTGGCAGGATCTTATCCCGCAACAGCACATGCGCAGGCTTGCCGAGTCATCGGGAGGAGACCTGCGGGATTTTTTTCGGCTGATTCGCGAATGCGCCATCAGCCTGCGGACGGCCCGTTTTTCCAAACCAGAGGCCATGCTCGATGAAACCATGGTCAACCGGGTTATCCAGCAGCTCCGCAACGAACTGCTGCCCCTTGCCGATGAAGATGCCCGCTGGCTCGCCAGGATACACCAGTCCAAACGGGAGGCATTACACAGCGACAAAGACCTACCCTCCCTGGCCCGCTTCCTCGATTCCAACCTGATTATGAATTATTTGAATGGCGAACCCTGGTATGATGTCCATCCCCTGCTGATTGATGAAATTAAGGATCGCAGCAACGCTCGGGAAAACGACGAGTAATGACCGAACCTGCGGACTATCCGTTGACCCCGGAAGGTGAGCAGGAATGGATGCGCCTCAAACAGCACCTGCAGTGGTGTGATCATTTCGCCCTCGGATTTATCTTTACAGCCCATCCCGGGGTAATTGGTGTTTTTCGGGAACGACTGGTGCAGATATATCACGCCAGAATAACCCGCCTCCACATTTCCGTACCCACTGATCCTGCCCACTTGCTGGAAAAACTCCTGCCCGATCTGCTCCACCCAGCAATCAGGCAACAGGCGCTGCATGTGCCATATTGGGTGGATTTAAGCCTCCAGTCCGGTCCGGAATGGGCTGAGCAACGACTGTTGTTTCTGGCCCGGCTCAACGAACAGCGGGAACCGTTGCGTCAGGCCCTGAAACAGCCCCTGATCTTGGTATTGCCCCTGGCTGAACGATCCGCCATCAAAGAGCTGGTGCCTGACCTCTGGGCTATCCGTGACTTCAGTGTCGTGACACAGGAATGGTCAGCCCGGCCGCCATCCCGCCCACTCACCCCTAAACAGTCGATTGCAACTCCTTTTCCAGTCACTGAGTATGACCGCTCCCTTATCGATGAGTGGCGACGACTCCTGAAAAAAGGGGCCACCAGCCGTGACTTTCTGATTGCTGCCGATCGTTCCTTGTCTACTTCCCTGAAAACAGGCAACTATAACCTTGCCGGTGAAATCGCGACAAGTATGGAACAGACGGCCAGAAACAGAATAAATAAACTGGGTGAAACCCCGGAATCGTTGCGCGACCTGTCGGTTTCTTTAAATAAAGTCGGCGATACGGCCAAGGCACTCGGCCAATGGGACAAAGCACAAAAACACTTTGAAGAGAGTCTGCGCATCAGTCGGGACATACTGGAGCGGGTGGGCGAAACCCCGGAATCGTTGCGCGACCTGTCGGTTTCACTTGATAAAGTCGGTGATACGGCCAAGGCACTCGGCCAATGGGACAAGG
>WFRY01000140.1 GCA_015486315.1 Desulfobulbaceae bacterium | reverse complement strand
GAATCGACAAGGCGGCGGACAGGAATCTGCTGGTCAGCCAGAGTAACAGCTGTACCGGCAGGACGGGATTGAAGGTAGCTCAGGCTGCGCAAGGTGGCCTGCAGCAGATCTTTGTATTGAATGTCATCTGAGAGCAAGGGGACGGCATCGTCGCTGACAGGTACGGGCGCACAGAACGAAGAAGAGCACACCAGGAGAAACAGCAGTAATGCTGCGCTCAGCACAGGGATGTCAAACCACTGAAGATGTTGCATGATGTGTCATCAACCAAATAGTCTCGCCGGTTTGCTGCCTGCCCTGAGCTCACCTGGTACGCAACAGGCTGTAGATTGCAGCCCATGGAGGAAAATATGGAGCGTTACTGTTGCTGGTCAGCCTGCGAACCGGCGGGAAAATGCCTGGATAAATGCATCAAGCTGTGTTGCCGGCAACTCGTTGATTCCTGCTGCCGCTGCCCTGCCGCCCCCGGACGGGAAGCTTCGGCAAAGGGTATCGGCCCCGGTTCGATTCTGCAGGGGGGCCCGGACAGAGATTCTCATGGATCCGTCACTGTTGGCAGTTAACAGGGCATGGGCCTTGGCCGGCTGTTGACGGGCCAGAGTATTTGAATAGACACCTGCTACCCGTCGGGCCCAGGAAGCCGCCGGCAGTTCAAAGATACGTCCGCTGCTATCCTCATGGACAGGCTTAAAGGACATGGCTTTTTCCATATCTTCCCGATAGCCGGTGCGCAGCGTCTGCAGGGCCGTAGACTCGGCGGCAAAGTCAAGCGGATTGGTGAAGCCTTTCACCTCGCGGTAGAGTTCGGTCGGAGAGAAAAACAGGTCAGGCAGGCTCGCGCCATAGCCGTTGTAGTTGAGCAGGATTCCGGTTTCCTTGAGCAATGCTGTTGCATCTCTGTCTACATTGAGTCGCGAAGCAAGGTGCCGGGCAGGTTCATCCAGGTTGTCGCCAAAGGCACCGACAACAGCCCACAGGGCATATTTTTCATGCAGCAATGCATTGACGATCAGGGAGGTGCAGGTCAACGGATCAGGATCGATATGGGCCGTCAGTCTGTTTGAGTCGGGGATGGTTCCGGCGTAATGATGGTCTGCGTAAAAAACCATATTGCCGTTGTCGAGGATTTTTTCCAGGCTGTCCCGGTTGCGGTCAAGGGAGATGTCAAGGACTGTTATCGTTGCCCCGCTGACCTCTGTTACCTGTTTAAGGAGCGTGATGTCGCGTTTGACACCGCTTATCAGCCGGGCATCCGGGCGCGGAGCATCAAGGCGCAGCTGGTGCAGAGCGCAGATCCCGTCGGCATCACCATTGAAGATATCAAAAAAATCCATCACACTGCAGCAGTCGGAAATGGCTGCCTGTTTATAAACCAGGCATATCCAGGCCCAGCGGGCTGCCTATATTTGCCAGCCGGAACATGATCGTGACCTTCTGGTTTCCGGGGGTGTAATCGGATGCAAGTTCAACCGACCAGCAGGATGGCTTATAGATCAGGTTGATAGTTTCCTGAACTGTTTTAGAATCTTCAATGGAACGTTCAAGGGAATATCCGGCCCGGAAGTTGTAAAACAGTCCCACCGAGAGGGCAGCCTGAATAGAGCTGGTTTTATATAGATTCTCAATCTGATCTCCATTCTCGTCTAAGACGGTCTCTATATTTTCATCAACAAAGCGATAGTCCAGAGAGAAGAGATCACCACGACTGTTGCGGTAGTCGCTCTCAACAGTATGTTTCAGGAAACCGTCACCATACACATCAACATCTGTTCGATAGATGAATCGTAGATCGTTGATCGGATAATAGGCAAGGCGCAGGTTGACCGGGGTGAACGGGGTGTCACTTTCCGAACTGCGGAAATCATACCCCTGCCTGATCTTGAGGTACCCATAGTCACGATCATACTCTTTCTCGCCTGCATTTCCTCTGAGGGTAAAGAAGTTGTCCAACCCGTAGGTCGTCAGGTTCTGGTCGCCGACGTTGTCAACGCCGTCAAACTGGGGCAGGTCGTCCTGGTCAACATCGGAGATGTAGCGATAGTTGACATATGGTCGGAAGGTATGGCTGAGTTCCGTGGCTGAACCGGCGGAAATATTGAAATCCCGAATCATTGTGGTGCCTATTTCAGCCCGGACATCTCCAAGAAAACGATTTTCAGTGTCACTGTCCTGCCATTCGGGATCACCATTGTCCTGAATAGCATAAAAGGTATCACGAATACCGGCCCCAAAGGTTGTTTCCAGGTAATCGCTGAGCGGTACGGACATGGTCACCCTGGGAAAAAGATCTACCCTGTTGGCTCCAACTCCTTTGTCGCGCCAATAGTAGACATAGTCGGCCTTCCAGGAAAAGTCCACACCGGTATCATATACGGGCAGCAGACCGTTAAAGTTGACTTCCGGCAGTTTCCAGAGCGGGGACGGACTGTTTTTTGCAAAGCGGAGGTCATTTATTCCGCGCAGGTTTGCCTGCAGAGACATGCCGTTGTCCCATGAACGGAGGGTTCGGAGAGTATTATTACGTTGATCTATTGTTCTGTCCTGAAACCCACGACCGAAAACGTCAAAAAAACGACGATTGGTCATGGTAAATCCTGTCAGACCGGAGGTGAATTCAGTGAGATAATCCCGGTCGGATGCAATATCAATGTCAAGCCTGGTTGTCCAGTCAGCTATATCCTGGTCGGCTTTACCACGAATCCAGTAGCGATCCTGGTTTGTATGCGTAAAATTACCATCCGAATAATAATCGAGATTGTCCGGATCATTAATGTCACTGAGGTCGTCGTTGAGAAAGTTGGCCATAAAGCCGCCCTTGGAATCCTGGTCAAGGACGTAACGCAACTCGGCACCACCCATGAAGCCACGCTTGGACATGTATTGCGGGTAGAGGGTGATATCACTGTTGGGAGAGAGGTTGATAAAGAAGGGAATCTCCATCCCGAACCCGTCTCTGTCGGATCCGGAAATTGAGGGGAAGAGAAAACCGGTCTGCCTGGTTCGCTTGGCCGGCAGGATCATAATCGGGCTATACAGGACCGGTATGTTTTTGATCCGAAACACGGCATGCTTGAGAAAGGCGTATCCATTATCTGTAATGTCGGCTTCAGATGCCCCGAAACTCCAGGGAGGTGTTTCGTTGTCTTTTAATTTACAGGTGATGAGCCAGCCGTCTTCAATATGGTAAGTGAGGTCGCCGGTTTTTTCAATAACCCGTCCCTCAAAGTGCATGTCCTTGTACTGACGGATAATTAAAGCATTGGTAAAGGTACCGGTTTCCCGGTTCAGGTTAACCACTCCCTCTTCCGCTGTCAGTTTGTCCGGTCCGATATCAATGACTAAATCACCGCGGGCCTTAACTGTGCCGAGATCCATGTCATAGACCATCCAGTCGGCTTTAATGGTGGTGATTACTTTGGTCGTCGTCACCATTTCTTCCTGCTCTTCGGCTGGCTGTTCTTTGGGGGCCGCCTGATAGGGGCTCTCTTCAAGCAGGTCGCTCCAGTCTGCTTTTTTCTTGATTTTTTTCTGCTTGGTTACATTTTCTATTTTTTCCAGAATAACGTTGCCCTCGGCAACAATGCTGGGCGGATCCTCATATCTGGTCAATTTATCTGCGGTGATTTCCCATTGCTGGGCTTTAACGGCCGCAGCATCGGCGTCTGCAGGGGAAAACATGCAGAAGGTGACGACAAGAACAATAAATATAACGGTGTGGAGAAAGGGGTTGCTGCTGTTCACCTTGACCAGCTCCTGTAGTATACTGAAAAGAGAGAGAAATAATTATAAAAAATAAGCCCGCAATTTCGTGAAATGTACGCGTACACGCGGTTTGTGTCAAGGAAAAACGCGTAGATTGGGCTTGCAGAGACCTACAAATTGTTTTATGTACAAGCGTAATTTATATCTGTAATACCTTGATGTTTTCCCTGTTCGGAGGGGAAGGTTTACTTTCATTCACTGTTAACGGCAGCAGATTCCCCGCAGTTTTCTATGAATCATATCTTCGGCCCGGTTAATTCCAGGCGACTCGGACGCTCTCTCGGTGTAGATCTCTTTCAGGAAAAGATCTGTAATTTAAACTGTATATATTGCGAAGTCGGGGTTACTACCCGTCTAACCTGTGAACGTGCCGAGTATGTGCCCACAGCGGAAATTATTGCCGAAATCAATGCCTACTGCCACCATCCTGAACACGTGGCGGAATTGGATTTTGTAACCGTGACGGCCAGCGGGGAACCGACTCTCCATTCCGGTCTGGGTGAGATTCTAACCCATTTGAAGAAGGTTATTGCTAAACCGGTGGCTGTTTTAACCAACGGGACAACGCTTTCCGATGGACTGGTTTGCGATGCATTGGCCCCGGCGGATGTTGTCATTCCGTCTCTGGATTCGGCCCTGAAAAAAAGCTTCAGAAAACTGGACCGTCCGGCAAACTGCCTGGACCTGGAAGAGGTGATTGAAGGGCTGGTCAACTTTTCCCATACGTTTCAGGGGAAATTGTGGCTGGAAATACTGTTTGCCCGGGGTATAAATGATTCTGATGAAGACGTGCAGGCCCTGCGTCGGGTGGCCGACCGGATGCGTATTGACCGGATTCAGCTTAATACGGTAGCGAGGCCGCCGTTGGAGTCATTTGCCCAACCTCTTGAACGTCAGGCAATGGAGGCCATCGAAGAGCAGTTCAGACAGGATGATCCTTCCCGCCCCGTAGATTTGCTGGCCCGGGGAGCTGAACAGAATGATGACCACGGATTGCAGAAAGATTTTGATCTTGAGAGCGATGCCGATAGACAGGCATTGCTGGACGAGATTGTAGAGATGTTAAAAAGGCGGCCATGTACGGCTGCTGATGTTAATAGGACTTTCCATCTGGGAGATCCAAAAAAAGTTGAGCAGCTTCTTGATCCGCTTGTCCATGCCGGTACGCTACAGAAACGGCTTTATGGTGACAGGCTCTATTATCAGTGAAGTTCGGAGAAGAGCAGAGCTGCTTGGAAAAAATATTTTAGATAAGGAAAATTTATGACAGAGGAAACTAAAAAGCCTGCCCGGAAAAAACCGGCAAAGAAAACGGTGCGCAAGGTAAGCACCGGGGCCTGGTGGAAGAGCGCCGGCGGCAAGGTAAAGGCAGAAGAAAAGGATGCAGCTCCTGTAAAGAAAGAAAAGACCGGTAAGAAAGCAGGAGATGGAGCGGAAAAAAAGCCTGAAATTGAAACTGCGAAAAAATCCAGCCCGGTACAGAGTCGGGAAAAGAAGGTAAAGTCAGGCCGCCCCACCTCTCAAACAAAGCCTGAAAATGCTGCCGTTAAGGGAGATGAGCAGACAAAGAGCAGGGCTAAAGATAACAGAAAGGACAAGGTAAAAAAAGAATCCGGGCCGGATTCGTCCAAAAAAGGGCAGCGCGGGAAAAAAACCGGACGGGAACAGCAGAAAGCCCCGGCATCTGAAAAGAGCAGGGGGAAAAAAGTTGCCGTCAAGCTGTTGATTAACGCTGAAGAACCCGAAGAGTGCCGCATTGCCCAGGTCGAAAACGGTCGCCTGCAGTCGTTTCATGTAAACACCGTAGTCCGTGAGCGTACCAAGAATAATATATACAAGGGACGCATTGTTTCTGTTGAGGCCAGCCTGCAGGCCGCTTTTGTGGAAATAGGGACAGGTCGTAACGGTTTTCTGCCGTTCAGCGACATTCATCCGGAATACTATAAAGAGGATGTCAGTGAACAGAGCCGCAAACTGATCAATCGGCAGCAGTGGCGCAAACTCAAAATTGAAGATGTTGTGCAGCGGGGACAGGAAGTGCTTGTTCAGGT
>WFRY01000139.1 GCA_015486315.1 Desulfobulbaceae bacterium | reverse complement strand
TGTCCAAAAATAAGTTGGATGATGGCGCGCTCAGATTTGGGGCAGGCTGAGTTGAACTGATTGAGCAAAACCGCAGGCGTAGCCGGGCTACGTTGAGGATTTTGTGATTGAAGTTCAGCTCAGGATGGCCTGAAGATGAGATGCGAAATCGCTAAGTTATTTTTGGACAGCCCCTAAGCCCAGGCATAAAAGTGAGATGGCAATGATTGTCGGCAGATAAGGATGCTGAGCGTAGAATGTTGGTTCAAGACGGGGATAGATGACGGCTTCAATAGAACCATTCTGATTCAAGCCCAGGCGGTTGACGACCCGGCCGCTGGGATCAATAACGGCCGAAATACCGGTGTTGGCGGAACGGACAATATAGCAACGATTTTCCAAAGCCCGGAGGCGGAGGTTCTCTATGTGCTGAACCGGGCCTGAAGACATACCAAACCAGGCGTCGTTGGTTTGATTGACCAGGAAACCGGCACCGGCAGCAAAAAAACGAGCGGTGAAAACGGGGAAAACCCCCTCGAAACAGATCGAAGGAGCAAATTTCTGTCCAGCAATCAAAAAGTTTTTTATCCCGGTGCCGGGGGTGTAGTCCGGACCGGGAACTACTTTATCAAGAAATGGAAAAATGGAGACCAAAGGGGTAAATTCTCCGTAGGGCACCAGTTTGACTTTATTGTAGCTCTGAAGCTTGCCGCCAGGTGAGATCAGAAAAGCACTATTATAAATGGCTGCAGGCTGCTTGCGGGTTGGTTTGGCATAGCCGGGGCCGCCAGCCATAAGGTAAAGATGATAATGGCGGACAAAACGTAAAAGCTGGTTGAAAACCTGTCTGTTTCTCACCAGAAAGAGAGGCAGTGAGGCTTCGGGCCAGACCATCAGGTCAGTTTCCGCCTGATCTTTCGGCGTACTCATGGATAGCATTTTCTTGATGATGGCAGGTCGTTTTTCACGCCGCCATTTGTCCCTTTGTTGGATGTTTGGTTGAATAATTGTGGTCCGCAGAGGTTTTCCATACATTCCGGTGGCATTTTCAGGAGGCAGTTTATAAGGGGGAATGGAGAAAACGGCCGTTAGTACCAGAAGCAGCAAGAGGACCGCCTTACATGATTGCCAGGGGCGGTTTTGACGAATATTTTCCAGCGCCAGGTAAAATCCCGCGTTAACCATGATAATCAGAGCCGAAACCAACCTGACTCCGCCGTAGGCAAACAGCTCTTTCACCCCGGTCATGTCAACCTGAGTCAGGCCCAGGGGATGCCAGGGAAAGCCGCCGAGCAGATGGCTGCGCATATCTTCGAGCAGAACCCATCCGGCTGCGGCGGCCAGAACAACCGTTATGATATGCAGTCTTCTATGGTCGGAAGTTCTGAGAAATTGCCAGAGGAAGGAAAAGAAAGCAAAATAGAACCCCAGATAGAGGGCCAAAAGGATCAAAACCGGGTTGATGAGAAAACCGGGCAGGCTGGTATAGCTGGAAATGGCCTGGCCTATCCAGTGAAGTTCAATAAAATAGAAAATAGAACCGGTAATCAAACCCTGGCGGAAAGCCTGGCCGCGGGAAACTCGGTCAGCGGCAGCCAGGAGTGGAATTAAAGCAAAAGCGGCCAAAAACTCTCCCCGGCTCCAATTGAAACTGAGACAGAGCAACAGTGCGCTGAGAAGCGGAGCGGCCAGATCATACTGAAGGCAGAAGATCAAGCGGCCAAATCGGGCTGGGTGATCTTTGCTTTGCGAAAACATTATATTCATCTACACCGCTGTCATCATGGATTGCAGGCGTTTGGCCTGAAGGAGAAAAATTTCCAGGCGGGCATCGATTATCTGGGGAAAGGGATTTCCATCGGTTTCGAGGGCCAGAAAAGGCAGTTGGCAATTGTCTTGAAGCAAGGCAGAGACTTTGGCACCGCTACTATTTGTCAATTTTCTTTTTTCAGCCGTGGTAAACACTTCGCTCAAAATAGCTTCAGCCATACGTGATGGCATGCAGCCAAAGGGGCCGATGGAGATGACCCCGCAGGCTTGGTTGAGGATGTCATGCAGGGCGGAGCCAACGGTCAAAATAGTTTCGCAGGTCAGGTCGGGTGAGACAAATTTTTTCCCGACCTCCAGAATGGCTTCGGTACTGCCTGCATCATGATAAAAAAGTCCGGACGGGGCCAGGCTGTCTCTGATCAGACGCTTAATCTTCTGTTTAATCCACAGTTGCTGATAGAAATGTAATGTGCGGCGACCTTCAATATTATTTTTGATCAACCAATCTACATATTCAAACCATTCACTATTACCGGCGGTCCGGACGATAAAACCTTGATCGGCCAGATATTCGTTCAATCCCTGCAGGGAGAGCGGATCGTGGCGAACATAAATCTCCCCGACCAGGGATATCTTAGGCATTTCAGTATATGATTTTTTCAAGGGAATTTTCTGCAGGTTGACGGCACTTTTTGAAAGTTGCCTGAGAATAACGGGTTGGTCTTCAGCAATGACCGAGAGTACCAGGTTAAACTCCCGGTTCAGGATTTGCAGGCCCGATTCCCGATCTACTGCGGCGGCAATGACCGTGGCCCACATTTCATCAAAGATATCACCGATAACCACAGCCCTCCAGGCTGCCAGCATGAAACGGCTGCATAGACCGGCATAGCCGTTGATGCAAGATGGAGAGAGCAGAACCACATCCTGAAATTGTTTTTGCTTTATCACCCTTTGAGTGAAAACATGGTACTGGCCGAAACGGCATGGTCCTTCGGAACTGGCCATAAAATAGACGGAGACTTCCCCTGTGGGGCGTTCTTTTTCCAGATAATTGAGGATTGAACCCAGGGTTGTCTGCAGGGGCAGGCACTCTTTACAGGAAGAATTCCCCCGGCCTAACTGCAGCACCGCCGGGTCGGCCGGGGGCAGGACTGCAGCCTTGATGTTAACCCTTTGGAAGGCACCGGCCAGCAGTGGCGATCCGTAACGACTCATTGACGGCACCAGAACCCGGACTCGCTCATCACTGAGCCGCAGCCAGCCAGCCGCCGAAGTCTGAACACCCGGCTGGTGATCCTTCAAAGCAAACGAGGCTGGCTGGTAACCGTTTTCTAATTTACTGCTCTTTTCCGGAACAACCCCGAACAGCTTCGATCTTTGCCTGAAAGCTTGCACAATATCAAGAAAGGCTTCGATCCTGGTCTCCAGACCGGCATCCGCCGTATGGTTGTCCAGTTCCAGAATCAGGAATGGTTTAGCGCCCATACAGTCACGAAAATAGCTGAGCAGAAATGAATCAGGTCCACAGGAAAAATTGGTAATATAAACAGGGAAAAGATGGGGCTGTTTATTGACAAATTCTGCGGCCCTAAGCAGCATACGCCCCATACCCCAGTAAATGTTCTGATCATCCGCAAGTTTCTGCTCACCATAAGGGAGCAGATCATAAGGTAGAACCCGGCAGCCACGGGAGCTGAAACGCACCGGAATACCCTGATTGGCAGACCTGATGAAACTGTTATAAGGACGTCCGAAAAGAACGATGGTTGGAGTTTCATCAGCCTCCGACATATCAGCAAGGGCCAGTTTGCCAACCTTGTTGAGATCAGCAAAAAACTGCTCCTGTTCACGGATTGCTGCTTTTAATGCGGGGGGCACTTGTTCAGCATTCAAGCCCAATCGTATAGCAGTATCAACAAAAGCCGGCAGATTGTCATAAAGGGGACGGGCGAAATCGAGGGTTGGGGTTAAAACTTTGTCCGAATTCAGGTCTGGAAAAGCGGTACGTAGATAGAAAGGTTCGCCCTGAACAAAAACGCAGGTGCAGGCGGTGACCTTTTCTGTTTCCCTGTTTGCCTGGCGTACCAGGGGCAGGAAAATAAAGTCGGGTTTGAGTTGCAACAGAGATGCGGCATAGGCATGGGATGACTCGGCTGGATAGCAGAAAGCCGCCCCCTGCTGATTAATGCCCTGGGCGTCGGCTTGCTCGGGAATCAGCAGCCTGAATCCCAACTCACTGAAGAAACGGTTATAGAAAGGGAAATAAGTATGAACGAGAAAACTACGGTTCATACCTACCGTCGGGCGCTTATCATCTGGAGAAGCCGGGCTTAAACCCTGAAAAACCCGTTTTTCACGCCACCCCACCAGATCATGCCCCGCCTTGTTTTTTATGTTGCCCCATAAATTCTGCACCTCGTAGCGGCTGCAACTGCCACCAAAGGGATAGATGTGACTGTTAATTTTGAAGCGGGAGATTTCACAGCCCCCGTCGCAATCTGAGCTGCCCCTGCAGGTAAAACTGTTTTCCCTATCCAATGTCCTTTGAGCGAGTTTATCTAAATAGAATTCTTGCTTAGGCAGCATACCGCATGTTATCCGGCGCTCCACTTCCAGCGCTACTCCGAAAGCGCCAATCAATCCGGGATCCGGAGGCACTATGATCCGCTTGCCGGTCAGGGATGCCATGGCCATGGGTACGGCCTGGTTGTAACAGGTCCCGCCCTGCATAAAGATCTTTTCTCCGATTGGCCGATTTCCTTTAACTCGATTGAGATAATTCCTGCAGATTGAATAGACCATCCCGGCAATGATATCTTGACGCGAAATGCCATTCTGGATAGCCCGTTTAATATCTGAGCCGATGAAAGCCGCACACTGATCACTGAAGTCAGGCGGCCGCTGGCTCTGCAGCGCCAGTCTGGCCAGCTCCACGGGTTCCAGCTTCAGGCATTCCCGGGCGGCTTCTTCGAGAAAAGAACCGGTTCCGGCGCTGCATGCCTCGTTCATGGCGTAGTTGCCGGGAACGCCGTTGGTCATCTCTATATATTTTGCATCCTGACCACCGATCTCAAAGATGGTATCTACCTGGGGATCAAAATAGGCTGCGCCGGCAGCATGGGCAATAATTTCATTGACAACACCTGGACTCATGGCATGGAGCCCGGCTATCTTACGACCGGAACCTGTAATGCCAAGGCCTTCTATACTTATGGGAACTTTAATCTGCATAGAGAGCGCGGCATACGTTTTACGGGCCGCGCCAACCGGATCGCCGTTTGTCCGGATATATTCAGCCGCGAGGATTGCCCGATCCCGACGGCGCATGACCACCCCCTTGGTGGTGGTTGAGCCAACATCCAGGCCAAGTATGGTTTGGTCGCCAGTCCGGGCATTGGCGGGTGCCTGTTTTTTAAACTCCACCATCCCGGCAGCAGTGGACAGTGGTTTGAGGAAACTGTAGGACAATCGATGTTTCAGAAGCAGTTTGCTCAGGGCCGGCCAGGGCCGGGTTGTATTGTTAGAAGCCCAGAGCGCCGCCCCCAGGGCCTCAAAACAGGTCGCTTCCGGAGGGATGAAAAGCTCAGCAATTGTTTGACTGAGATAATGATAGAGTAAACGATTGCGGCTGCAACCCCCGATCAGCAGGGTTGGTTGCGGAGGAAATTTTTCCCATAGTTCCAGGATCTTTACAGCCATCATCTGGGAAAAACCTGCTACCACCTGCGCTTTGGGGATGCCGCTGTTCAAGGCATGGGTACAGTCGCTTTTACAAAAAACCGAGCAGCGACCGGAAACGGCAAAAATTTTTTCCGGCACCTCCATCCCGGCAACGTCACCAGGGTCTATGGCCATGCGGCTGAGCTGCTGGAGAAAAAATTCCCCCGTTCCGGAAGCACATTTGCTGCCGGAACGGGCATCCTCAATCCGGCCATTTTGATCCAGGAGATAAAGCATGATGGTTTCCCCGCCGGCACTGATAACCCGGCGGTAGGGATGCCCTGCCGGCAGGGTGTGACGGCAGGCCTGCTCGAGAGCCTCAGCTTCGGAGATGGTCGTCAGATTGACGGTGTTTCTGGATTTTCGCCCTGTGGTACAGATTTTCACGGTCTCCAGAGAGGGAACCAGGGACTCCAGCCTGGAGAAAAACTGCCGCGGCCTGCCCCCATGGGGATGGTTCTCACTCCTGATGATGAGATGTTGACCTTTGTCCTGTCTTTTTAAATGGACAATGCCGGTACTGGTGGCGCCAAGGCAGATGCCAAGAAATTCCTCAGACCGCATCATAAAATTTCTTTTTAAGGATCCATAAAGCCCAGGCCATGGTCAGCAGGGCCAACCACTGGGAAGTGGTTACACCCAAAAAAAATCCCCGGTCAGCATCACCCCGAATAAATTCAACATTGAAGCGGAAAATCCCATATAAAAGCAGAAAGCAGGAGAAGGTCAGGCCCTTCCAGGTGCTGAATTTTTTGTAAATAATCAACAATATAAAACAGATCAGCAAACCAGCGCCAACGGCATAGAGCTGGGTTGGATGAACCGGCAGGGATTGGGGACTCTGGCGATTGATCAGGCCCTGGGAGAGGTGGTCATAATAGGCGAAACTGTTTTTAGGAAAGGCAACGCCCAACCAGGTTGAAGTCGGGCAACCGTAATCACAGCCTGCCAAAAAACAGCCGACCCTGGTTAATCCAAGGCCGCTGGCCAGGGAGGGCGCCGCCGCATCGGCAAAAGAGAACCAGTTCCAGTCATAAACCCGGGTTACCAGGAAACTGGCCAGAAATCCGCCCAGGTAACCGCCGTAGGCTACCAGCCCCTGGCGGCGGCCGAAATCAAAGAAAGAGAGCGGCAGATCCCGGGCAAAGGAGCTCCAGTTGGTCAAAACATAGAACAACCGGGCAACAATAACAGCGCCCACCAGGCCGAAAAAAACCACAATGACCGCCTTTTCCGGCAGGAAGCCCTGCTTTTTCAGGGCCGGCAGGGCCAGCAGCCAGCCGCTGACAATGGCCAGCATAAGCATGGTGCCGTAAGCATAGACAGGTAACGAATGCCCGAAAAAATCCAGGTGAAAAAGAACCGGGTGCATCAGTTCAAATAATTCCGCTCATAAGATTGTCCGAAAACAGTGCAGAATTGCGGAAAAATGATACGCTCGGACAACCACCCAAGTTCTGTTTCATTCAACTGCACCACACCGGGTCCGACCAAAACCGGCAGCCAGTCCCTGTATGTCAACATCACCTCCAAACTGGAGGAGAGTGATAAAATATCCCAGATCTTCTCCGTCAACATCACGGTCGCAGTTGGTGTCATACTGACACAGGGGCGGGTAGAAGGAGAGGTTGAGAAAAAAGTCTTTCGGGCGTACAGCCTCATATTGTGACACCCTGATCAGCACCGAGTCGCCGGCAGCCATGGCAATACTGGCAAAAGAATCCCGGCCATTTCCCTGGTCAAGCGGGCAGGTATAGGGCGGGTCTGGCCAGGAAGACCAATCGTCATTGCAGACATCAGTGCCGGAAACCGGGATTTGCGGGCAGCGTGTATGCAGTGAGACCACCGTATCCAAACCACCGTCGACCCCGCTTGAATCATTGGTCCCGCAGGTATCAACCCGAAGTTCGCCGCCGCAGGTTGCCGTGTAAGTGTACCAGACGTCAGGTTGGACATCAGGGCTGTCACACAACTCCTGGCAGAATGACCCGCAGTCGTTGGTGGCACAGCGCAGGCTGCCTTGATGGTGCCCCAGGGTGATGGGAGTGGCGACAGAGCAGCTATCAGCCGCGACGATGGCAAAAGGGGCATCGCTCTCATCGGTGTAGGTGCCGGTAGCCGCATCGGTAATTAATATCCGACACTGGTTGCGGGTCTCATACGACGACACTGTCCAGAAATAAGAACCGTCATTGGCAGTGCTTTGCACAATAGTTTCCTGATGTTCCTGGCCGTTTTCCCCACAAATAAGTTTAATCGTGACATTACCGGTTATACCCGCCCCATCCCAGGTAATCTCATGTTCCTGGCCGCCGGCCGCCGTGCTGACCTCGAAGCATTCACCGCCGTTGGGTGAGAGTACGGTCATGCCCGGCTGCCGGATATCAACAATCATGGAATCGGCATGATAGCCGCCGTCGGTGTCATAAACGATCGCCGTTAATTTGTGCTTACCGTAACTTGTAAAGGTTTTATCCACTGGCATTACCGGGTGTAGTTCGGCAATAAAAGTTTCATTGTGCGGATCCTGGTAATTCTCGATCCAGTAAAGTTTGTCTATGTAATTAGCTCCGTTTTCTACATCGCAGATGGAGCTGACTTCCAGCGGTACCGTTACCGGCAACTGGCTGGCATAGAACACCTTGTCGGCCAGCTCCACCCGGGGCTGGTGTGAAATATATGCGGGGCTCGGCCCATACGGCAGCGCCAGGTGGATGCCGAACTGGGCGGGGAAGCCCAGGGCGTCCTGGCCCAGGGTAAGCCCAAAACTGAAGGTCTGGCTGGCTTCAGGGCACCAGGTGACCTCGCCGCCTCCACCGAGAGAAGATCCCCCGTTAACACAGAATCTCAGTAGTTCCCCGGAAGATTCATTCCAGTACATATAAAATTTGCTATCAAAAATACGATAATACGTAGAGGCGGTTAATTCGGCGGTGACGGTGCCGATATTTTTGACGGAACAATCGGTTATGTGGACTGTATGGCGTTCTCCATCCACTTCAACCGTAATGTCAAAATCATCCAGTTCAAGGTAGATATCGGAGAACAAAAGATGATCATCATTAATAACCGGCCAGTTGGTGATCCCCGGAACTCCGGGTCGGTCGGCAAAAGAGACTTCTGCATATTTGATCGGCACAGTAACATGGTCGACAAGAGCATTGTTGGCATCGTAAGTAATTATCTCGACATAGCGGTAGGTCTCATCCGGAGTATCAAAAATAATCCGGTTGTCAGCAGGGCCGCCAAAAATTCTGGGGGAAGGCTTGTTGTCGCAGTCTGCCCCGGCCATGTTTCGCGTCGGTGGCATATCATATCCCGCGGTGATCTGCAGGTTTCGATAGTGCCAGGCAAACCCGGGAGCCAGGGAGTCACTGATATACTGGTTAATTTTTCCTTCGGTATAATCCTGGTAAGGGTAGGAGCCATGAGAGCTTGGCACATATAACCAGCTTGACCATTTTTCGGTAATCTCTTTATTGGAACCGGAAATTGTCCGGTAAATTTCGGCCGTGGCGTAATAGGTTCTCTCCGGCGGGACATCTGCCGGTTTGTAGCCTGCAATGAGTCGACAAGACATAATCCAGAATGGCAACGAGAGCAGTGCTGAAGCAACAATCCCATAAACAATAATTTTTTTCACAATCCATCTCCTTTTGGAAAAATCCACTCAGTTGCCTTGTCAGCAGGTCATTGATCTAAACTTTCATGACATGAAAGTTAGCTCAAAGCTCAAAGCAGGAAGCTGAAAGCCAACATGGCTTCCTTTACTTTGAGCCTTGAGCTTTCAGCCATTTTCACGGTAACCGCCATTCCCGGCGCGGGCACAACGAACAATAAAAATAACTCTTGCTGCATGTGACATTGTATGAGTACACGAGAAGCAGGAGCTTCCGGTTCATAGTTCCCAAACTGGAGTTTGGGAACCAGCAAATAATAACAGCTTCTTTTACTTTGAGCCTTGAGCTTTCAGCTTTCAGCTTTGAGCTTTGAGCTATTTTCGGATAAAAATTACCAAGCTGCCTCTATTCTGTTGCATATACAACTGGTCCTCAATCAGAACTAATCTCAAAAACAACACAGACCCACCGGCACGTTATGGTAACGTGACAAACAGAAAATGCTCCTTTTCATGCGTAAACAACATGAACAATGCTACTCTCACCGATTCTGTTCCCCGCAATAACTATACCTAAGTAAAAAAAATGAGTTATGAACTGATATTTCTTATGAAAGTGTGGCAACTATCCTGTTAATTTAAAATCAAAATAATCAAAATATAGAAAATTAAAAAAATCTGTTCATCAGCCCCACCAGGACTGATGAAGCCTCTATTTAAAGAAAATATGGCAAGATATACATCAAAATATTGATATTATGGGAATAATAATGGTAAAATATTACTTCTTTAGAATATCATACTGAAATAACGAAAAAAAAGAGAGTAAATTTTTTCCAAATGGGTAATATTTTTCCATGTTCTTCAGTTTGCCATAAAAGAAATCATCTGGATATTCGACATAAGAATGGAATACTTTGCTGACTAAGGGGATGTCCAAAAATAAGTTGGATGATGGCGCGCTCAGATTTGGGTCAGGCTGAGTTGAACTGACCCGGCAAAACCGCAGGCGTAGCCGGGTTACGCCTCAGGATTTTGTGATTGCGGTTCAGCTCAGGATGGCCTGAAGATGAGATGCGAAATCGGCAAGTTATTTTTGGACAGTCCCTGAGCCTGGTTCAGCCCTCGAGAAGCTCGGTATTTACTGAGCCCCGATGGGCCTGATTGACGAGAAACTCAAGGACCTCCTGTTCTGAGCGGCATTTTCCCTGAACAGCAAGAAACAGCGCGTTTTTCCCAGGTTCAAGGCTTCCTGTCTGCGACTCAACTCCAAGGGCCCTTGCGCCCCCAATGGTGGCGGCATTCAAAATGGCATCTGGCGGCATTTCAGGGGCAATCCTTGCAAGTTCCGCCATTTCGGAAAAGATTGAAAGCCTCCTGTTGCTTGCAAGGCTGTCAGTTCCAAGCGCCAGGTTTATGCCTGCGCGGTGCATTGCTGCCACAGGGGCCTTTCCCACGCCTATGAACCGGTTGCTTCGCGGGCACAGGCATACATTGGCATTACGCAAGGCAATAAGCTCAATATCCTCGCTGTTCACATGTACGCAGTGAACACACAAGGAGTGTGAATGAAGACAGCCCAGCATTTCTAAATACTTCACAGGTGATTTGCCGGGAATACTCCAGTCAGGGGGCCAGTGTCCCTTCTCCTCCATAAGCTCACGCAGGGGGCCTGAGCCGTTTTCAAGAAATTCCGTTTCATCCCTTGATTCTGCAAGATGAATTGAAAAGGGGAGCCCGCGATCAAGGTTCCACCTGTTAAGAGCAATTATATGGGAAGGGGCCACGGTGTAGGGCGCGTGGGCTGAAAGCGCCCTTGTGAAGGCAGGGGCTGCGTTTACAGACAGACGCTGAGGCTCAGGATATGAATCATAAAATTGAGGCGGAAGCTGCGTGCTGTTTTTTTCTGACGGTGCGATAATTTCCTGAAAAAATATACCCAAAAAGGGCCAGAGGCTTTCTGTCCTCTCCACAAAAAGGGGCACCCTTTCAGTATTTCCTACATCACCCAGAACCCCCACGCCATTATCTATGAGCTGGAACACGGCATCCTCTATGGCACTGCTCCACTGATCTTCCCTTATCTCCTGTCTCAGGGCAATAAGGCGGTTTACCCACCGGACAAAAGAGCCAGGGCTGTTTACTGTGGGTTTCAGTCCATAATCCAGGGGGGAGAGTTCAAGATGGCAGTGAGCGTTTACAAGGGCAGGACAGATAACTGCCTCGCCGTGGTCTGTTACAGTGCCGTGGTAATGGCTGCGAAGAACAGCAGCCCTGTCAACCGCAACAATTTTGCCGCCGAATGTGACTACCCCCCCGTTTTCAAGTGGAGGTCTGCCAGGCGTTACAATCCAGCGCGCAAGGTGTATGTGCATTCTATCAATTTTATCCGAAAATAGCTGAGATAGCTCAAAGCTGAAAGCTTATAGCTCAAGGCTCAAAGCTCAAGGCTCAAAGTAAAAGAATCTGTCATTTTGCTTGTTTCCAAACTCCAGTGTATCTGCTCACAGGGTACCGCATCTACGGCGTTGCCTGACGCTTGAAGTAGACGATTGAAGTAGGTGTCGTACGTCTGCGCGTCCTCCACAGATGCATGTGCCCTTTACTACTCTGTGGACTATGGCCTTGTCCAACAGCATAGAGGATCGCGTGTATCCTGCCTCAACACAGGTTTATCCCGCATCCGGACTCTCCCAGATATAACCGTCCGGACTGAGCTTACGGGGCTGCACCATTCGCTTTATGCGATGGATAGGGGCGACAAACGTGCTGAGGCTACTAAGGTTGAATTAGCGCTCAGACATATGCGGGGAAGGATCATTGAAAAACCGCCGCGCTGTTTGTCCCTTGCAGCCGATTGTTCGGTTTCTTCTATCTACGAGCTTGCAACCCGCTCTCTCTTGCCTGACTTTCAGATCAGCTACCATTTCTGCAAGATTATGGTGATGTTTGGAAGTGTAAGCATCACGATTCTTCCAGACTTCTTCTATAATTTCATCTCTATACATTTTCATTTTTCTCCGGCAGCAGTTCCATAGGTGTACATATCTCTGGATATGGGTAACCTGCACCAATACAAATTGCTCTAATAACTGGTTTTCTGGTTGCGTTATCTATGTGACGGCAATTCCATGTGAGAAAGTAATCAATCCGATGAACTGCCGCCACAGCCACATGCAACGCATCTGCTTCCGCCGTTGCTGGAATCCCACCCTTTGAGATTAGCAGTTCTGCCAGTTTTTGCACTTCTTCATCAATTTCCAATTCTGGGATTTCACGCAGAACAGCGAGCCTTCGTTCTGCTGCTTCTGGATTGCCTGCGGACGCTTCAACAATAGCCAATTCAGAGGTGAAAATTTCGTATTCCTTCCTTGCCGTATCCCACCATTCTGTTGTGATTTGTTGCCATGCGACCGCTCTCACATCTCGGCTTGGCCGCGCTGTCAGGTAGCTTGGCACGGATGTCTCAAGATAGACGCTTTTTTTCATGTTTGTCTTACCTTGTGCCGACATACTATTTTCAACATCAACGATGAATCATTATTTGTATCTGATCACAGGGTGCCGCATCTACGGCGTTGCCTGACGCTTGAATTAGACGATTGAAATGCGTGTTGGACGCCTGCGCGTCCTCCGCCTTGCATCTACAGAACCCTGTAAGCAGATACAGTGGAATCTGCACGGACTTATTGAGAAGTTACCATTTTTTTACCGAACATTGGAGTTTACCGGGGTATAATCCATAAGGCGCTGTCTCGGCATGAACCCTGCCCCCTGCACAATTCGCCTTATCTCTTCTTCTGAAAGCCTGTGGCTCACTCCTGCTGCTGCCACCACGTTCTCCTCTATCATTGTACTGCCAAAGTCATTTGCACCAAAAAACAGGGATATCTGCGCCACCTTTGGCCCCTGGGTGACCCATGAAGCCTGAATGTTTTCAAAATTATCAAGGAAAATCCGTGAAATGGCAAGGGTTCTCAGATACTCCTGACCTGTTGCAGGCTTTACGTTAATTGCAGTATTTCCCGGCTGAAAAGGCCAGGGAATAAATGCAGTAAAACCGCCTGTCCTGTCCTGAAGCTCCCTGAGCCTCTCCATGTGCTCAATTCGCTGAGCCAGTGTCTCAACATGGCCGAACATCATGGTGGCAGTGGTCCTGAGCCCCTGCCTGTGCGCCTCCTCCATTACCTCAAGCCACTGATCAGTGGTGGCCTTGCGCGGCGCTATCTGGCTTCGGACCTGATCAACCAGTATCTCCGCACCGCCTCCGGGGATTGAATCAAGGCCTGCGGCAATGAGCCGCTCCAGTACCTCTTTTACAGAAAGACCGGACACATTGGAAAAATGTACCACTTCAGGTGGGGAAAAGGCATGACAGTGAATATCCATGCCCTTCATAAACCTCAACATCTCTTCATAAAATGACAGGGGAAGGTCAGGATGAAGGCCTCCCTGAAGCAGCACCTGGGTGCCTCCAAGCGCCTTTGTTTCCCTGATTTTCCTTGCGAGCTCCTCACGGCTCAACACATATCCATCAGGGTCCTCAGGGGCACAGTAATAAGCACAGAACTTGCAGCCTGAAATGCACTTGTTTGTATAGTTGATATTCCTGTCTATTACATAGGTTATGACAGGTTCGGGATGGAGCCTCAGCCTTACCTCATGGGCAAGCTGTCCAAGGGTGTTGAGGTCTGCATGCTTATACAACCTCAGGGCCTCTTCGGATGTAAGACGCTCCCCTGCCCTTGTTTTTTCAATAATTTCAGCAGGCATGACACTGCTATCCCCTGATTTCATTGTAAAGCGTATCACGCTCAACAGGCTCCCTGCCTGCCTGCCTTATAAGGTGTTCAATATCCCCCCTTACCATGCCCTGGGCAGTCTCTCCCCCTGCCATGTGGGTAATCTTCTCCTCAAGCACAGTGCCATCCAGATCATCTGCTCCAAAGGAAAGAGCAATCTGCGCAATTTTCGGCCCGAGCATCACCCAGTAAGCCTTTATATGCGGGAAATTATCAAGCATGAGCCTGGAAACAGCTATGTTTTTCAGATCATCTACACCGCCTGTGGGGGCCACGCTTTCAAGCTCTGTGTTCTTTGGGTGAAACGCCAGGGGAATAAAACACATGAATCCACTGGTCTCATCCTGGGCCTTACGCAGCGCATCAAGATGCTGGATACGCTCCTCCACTGTTTCAATATGACCATACAGCATGGTGGCATTTGACTGGATTCCCATGCGGTGAGCTGTCTTTGCCACATCTATCCACTGGTCACCAGGCAGTTTCTCAGGACAGAGCTTTTCCCTGATGCGAGGGCTGAACACCTCTGCCCCACCGCCTGGAATGGAGCCAAGGCCTGCTTCAGCAAGTTCTCTCAGGCACTCCTCAATGCTCTTTTCCCCAAGTTTTGCCAGATGGGCAATCTCAACGCAGGTAAAGGCCTGTATGTGTATGTCAGGACGTTCCTCCTTCACGGCCTGCATCATGTCAATATAGTACTGATATGGCAGGTCCGGGTGCAGCCCGCCTACTATGTGAACCTCTGTAACAGGCTCATCAAGCCGCTCCCTGATCTTGGAGCGCACCTGGT
>WFRY01000138.1 GCA_015486315.1 Desulfobulbaceae bacterium | reverse complement strand
ATCATTGTTGTCTTGATCGTCGTCGCCGTCTTTTTTCGTATCCGGGGTATCCTTTTCCACCAGCAGGATATCGCCATTACCTGCATCGATTTTGATATCGGTAATAATTTTTTCCGGAGTCACTATTTCAACACCGTAGACCAGAAAACCGTTCTCTTCTTCAAGTTCGATTTTCAACACTTCTCCCTGGATATTCGATAATGCAATGTCTTTTGCCTGTTCCACGGTGATCTGGGCCAGGCCGGGATAGGCGGATTCTTCCTGCTGCACCCTGATAGTGCCGCTGGTTACCTCTTTGCCGTTGTCACCGGCAAAGGACATCCCGGCCTGGACAATGGATGCAAGAGCAACAGCAGTGATAAACGTTGTTGCCATTTTGCAGATTGTTAGA
Organism: Desulfobulbaceae bacterium; assembly: GCA_015486315.1. Taxonomy (GTDB): domain Bacteria; phylum Desulfobacterota; class Desulfobulbia; order Desulfobulbales; family Desulfobulbaceae; genus Desulfobulbus_C. The sequence goes on along the minus strand of WFRY01000138.1, from coordinate 6,483 downwards.
GTTTTTTTCTTCATGGGTGTTTCCTCCGTATGTGGATTTATTAGTGCTCATGACAGGGTCAAGTGAGCTGATTGAAAACAGAAAACATCAGGTTTTTCCGTTCTCTTTGCTTATGAATATAATCAGCCCACATGAAGGCAGAGTGAAGATTGGGGAAAAATGATAAAATATTTTAAAATTAACATTATTATTTCCGTTCGAGCATCACTTCATGCTGAAATCTCACAAATAACTGAATTGTATCTAATCTTTAGAGGGTATTGTTATCTGGTCTTTTTTTGTTATGGTTAAAAACAGCACCAGACTGAAAATAACAGTCACAAATAACGCACTGGTTTCAACTGTACCCATTCCAATTCCATTCTCTGCAACAGGCTTGGATAACAGATCTCCCAAGGATGCCCCCAGAGGACGGGTAAGGATATATGCCAGCCAGAAAGCCAAAACAGCATTCATCTTTAAGAAGTAGTAGGCCATGGTAACAGCAGCGATCCCGGCGGCAAATATCATGCCTGCAGTGTCGTACCCGAGACCACTTCCCTCAGAGAGAAGATCACCTGCAGCAGTTCCCAAGGCAAAAGTGAACAGAATGGTCAACCAATAGAAAATTTCCCGTTTTGAGGTGTAAATACTGTGAATAGAAAGAGTCTTTTCACTCGAAAACCAGGCCAGGAAGGTCAATGCCAGCGCTATTGAAAAAACAATAGTCGTTATTTCCAGACTAACTCCCATATTATCAACCAGATTATCGGTTATCAGCGTACCGACAATGCTGATCAGTACGACGGCCAGCCAGTACATCCATGGCACATATTGTTTTGCCCTGAATTGACTAGCGAGGGAGAAAACCAATAGACCGGTCATTATGTACGAGGTGGCGGTTAAACCAAAATCAAGATTCACAGCAAGAAAATCAGCCGCAGTTTCACCAACAGTTGTTGCCATCACCTTGATAACCCAAAAATAGAATGTAACTTCTGGGACTTTATTCAACATTTGTTTAAAATCGGTATTTGCTACCTGTTTTTCCATCTTTCTTACCTCCATAAATTTGCTGAATTTGTTCACTACATAGTTATGTGAACCACTTGTAAACAGAAAATATTGAATTCCCTGTTTCCTTTCACGAATGAATATAATCTATCCATATGAAGGCAGAATGAAGACCGTGAGAGAATTGAGAAAAAAGCTTTAAAAAACGGGCAGGCGTGAGTTGTCTTGAACTAAAACAGAAAGGGATAAGGTCTAATACGCTGATATTAGATTGATTAAATTTTATCTATCAGGCTTGTGGTAAACAGGAATAAAAGAATCCTGCAAAGAGTACTGCCAGTGCTCCAATAGTCAGGAGTATGCCCGGGATCGGCGCCATGGTATATAGAAAAGTCCAGGGTTCATGGTACAGACCCGGATATTGGTAATTATGGCTGAAAATCAACCGGGCAATACGCAGGTCGGCATTGCTCATGAAAATGAAAAGACTCAGGCCGATGAGCAGGATGATAACAGAAAAGAGATGGTTAAGACGTTGTTTCATCACAGATGTGCAGCTAACCGCACGATATCGAAAAAGTCCTTAATACCGAATCAGCAGATACCCTTTACTGCCGCTGGAATCAACGGCATAAGGGAGAGGAAGAAACGGCTGCCAGCGGCTGTATTCATCATGACCGGCAATGAGTACAGTCTTTCCTCTATGCCTACGGATAAAAGCACCGGCTTGTTTCGGGCTGAGTTTTCTGTGGCTGGAATCCTTATAGTCCAAACCATACTGAAGTTCTCCGGCCAGTTCGACCAGGTAGATATCATTGCGTTTCAGGTACCAACAGACGGCCCGGGCCATCTCTTCTCCGGAAAGGACAATGGTGTCCGGGGTAATACTTCCGGCGTGACGTCTGATTAACGGACCGGGAGCTTTCATATTCAAAGTCAAGGCCGGAATGGTAAAATGGGCTGTAAAGAGGAGGACGGTAAAGGCGAGGGCAAAGAAAGTAATTTTTTGTTGCACTCTGTTGCTCCGAAAAGCAATCAGCAGCAACAGCAGCATCGCTGCCATGCCGCTTGAGAGCAAAAGCCATTTCCAGGATCGCTGGAAAAGCTGCAGGTAATCCGGCCCAAACAGATGCAGCCCTGCAAGTGTTGGCAGGCCAAGAGAGACAAGGAAAAGAAGCGCCATAATACCCCATTGCAGGTGTTTCTTTTCCGTTGTTTTTTCCGCCACCCACCAGGTGAACCCTTGGGTAAAAAGGATGGACAGCGGAGGGAAACAGGGCAGAATATAGGTGATGAGCTTACCGCTTGAAGCTGAAAAGAACAGGAATGGAAACAGGAACCAGCACAGGCTGTAGATAATCAGGCGTCTTTGGGGGCCATCCGGCAGGGGCAAACGGTATGCCCCGTAAACAGCAGCGGGAAGCAGACAGATCCAAGGCATAAACATGGCCGGCAGGACGGCGCTGAAAAACCAGAAGGGCTGGGCATGCTGAGCGGAATCTGCGAGAAAGCGACGGACATGCTCATTCCAGAAGAAATAATGCCAGAAATTCGGTTCGCGCAGGTGGATAAGAATGGCCCAGGGCAGGCTGACCAGGATCGCTCCGGCAAGGGGCAGCCAGAGCATACGCAGGAGATCACGCCAGCGTTTCTGCAGGGAAAGGTAAGGGGCAACAGCCAGCACCGGAACGGCAAAGGCTAAAAAGCCCTTGGTCAAGAAAGCACAACCGGCAAACACACCGGCTGCAAATAAAAATCTTTTTTCCCAAGATGATCCAGGCGCCTCTTCAGTGGCTAAAAAAAAGGTGACCAGGGTTGCAGTGAGAAACAAGGTCAACGGGGTATCAAGAATGGCAAATGTCCCTGTGGTAGCAATTCCAAGGGAGGTAAGATAGACCAAGGGCGCTAAAAAGGGCAAAAAATCATTCTCTCTCTGAAAACGCCGACAGAGAAAAAAAAGAAGCAGTGCTGTCAGCCCGGTCGCAAGGGCTGACGGGAAACGGACTGCAAAATTATTTTGCCCAAAGATGGTCAAAGAGATTGCAGTCAGCCAGTATCCCATGACCGGCTTTTCAAAATACCGCAGCCCATTAATCCGGGGAACAACCCAGTCACCACTAGTCACCATTTCACGCGGCACCTCGGCATACCGAGTTTCGTCCTGGATAAAGAGCGGCCGGGTCTGCAGCGGGACAATATAGAGAAAAAGAAAAAGGCCCAGGAGACAAAAGGAGGTATATTTAGCTGTCATTACCTGTTTCCTATAGCAAACATGCAGGCTGGCACGGCTGGCACAGTGGAGCATGAAAAATCGAGTATTTGAGGATCAGGGACAAGACTATCATGTAAAATGTCCCTGGCATGAAAGCCATCCTTCTCGTCCTGGTATCTGGCAGCGTACTATTTGGGCAGTTTTTGCCAGAGGAGGAAAGCCGCTTACTACATCTTTGAGCGGCAAAAAAATAACCCCACGGGCCCGTGCATTTATAAGAAAATCTTCAAATAACGGCAGACAGCTGATACCTTCGGCCTCGGCATGGATGGTCAGAACGTTGAGTTGATTCGGTCGGAAAAGTGAAAGAAGGTGCTCGTTGTAGGTATTGTCGTTGATACCGTTTTCGCCGATCAGTTCGTCATAGGTGGGCAGGGTGGCCGGAATCTGTGGCTGGGATAAACGTGTGCCGCTGACCAGCGGATAAAAGATGGAATTACCCCTGCAATCTGAATTATACGCAAAACCCAGACGTTCTTTCTCAGCAAGAACCGTGTCCGTGCAGCGCCAGCCAGGTACTGCGGAACAGGTGACCGGCCTGCCGATAATCTCTTCAAGCGTCTCTTTACCTTTAGTCAATTCTGATCGTATAGTGGTATTGCTCATTGTGCCGACATGAATCTGCCATCGGTGGTGATCCCAGGCGTGCAGCCCGATTTCATGGCCGAATTCTGCTGCGCTGCGAATAACATAATCACAAGACCTGCCGATATTTGGCCCCGGCCACAGGGTGCCGCGCAGAAGAATATCCCAGCCATACAGACTGGCGGCCTTACTGCGCATCATCTTGACAAAAAAAGCAGGTTTGAGCAGGCGCCGGAGATGACGCCCCATGTTATCCGGCCCGACAGAGAAAAAAAACGTCGCCTTAATCTCGTGCCTTTTCAGAACATCCAAAAGGGTGGGCACACCCAGGCGGGTTCCGCGCAGAGTGTCTACGTCGATACGCAGACCCGCTTTTACGCTGCACATTCTATCGTATCCGTTGTCAGAGCCTGACGGAGAAAATAATCCAGGGTTTTTTCGATGGACTGTTCAAGGCCAACCTGCGGCTGCCAGTCCAGCAGTCGTTTGGCCTGCTGAATAGAAGGGCGTCGATGCTGCACATCTTCATAGCCTGAGCCGTAAAAAGCCCGGCTTTCCACAGCGCGGATACCGGCCAGGGGCGGGAATTTATCCCGCAGGGGATGCTGCTCAAATTGTTCGGTCAGCAGAAGAGCCAGTTCCCTGATGCTCGCTTCATTGTCCGGGTTGCCGATATTAAATATCCGGCTGTCGCAACAGTTGTCCTTGTTTTCAATGATTTTAAACAGGCAGTTAATCCCGTCCTTGACATCGGTGAAACAGCGTTTCTGACTGCCGCCGTCCACCAGGTTAATGGGCGTACCTTCCACCAGGTTGAGAATAAGTTTGGTGATGACCCGGGAACTGCCGATCCGGGCCGACTCCAGGTTGTCAAGCCGGGGCCCGACCCAGTTAAAAGGACGAATCAGGGTAAACTGCAATCCTTCAGTGGCGCCATAGGCCCAGATGACCCGGTCCAGCAACTGCTTGCTGCAGGAGTAGATCCAGCGCTGTTTGTGGATCGGGCCAAGAACCAGCCGGGAGCGTTCCTCGTCAAATGTCTCTTCCTCGCACATGCCGTACACTTCAGAGGTGGAGGGGAAGATAATTCGTTTGCCATACTTGGCGCAGTAGCGGACAATGCGCAGGTTTTCCTCGAAATCCAGCTCAAAGACCCGCAGGGGATTACGCACGTATTCAGCCGGGGTGGCAATGGCCACCAGGGGAAGGATGATATCGCATTTACGCACATGATATTCGATCCATTCACGGTGAATGGAAATATCACCCTCGCTGAAATGAAACCCCGGACGGTCCAGCAGGCGACCAATGGAATTTTTTCCCAGATCCATGGCATGTACCTCGTAACGGCCACTGTCCAGAAGCCGTTCGCTGAGGTGATTGCCGATAAAACCGTCCGCACCGAGAATGAGGACATGTTTCCTGCGCTGCTGTTCACAGGCCAGGGATTTTTTCCGGCCAAAGCGCATGCCCTTTGCCAGGCACAGGTCCCGGGCCAACTGACCGCCGTTGACAAACAGGCCGTCTTCTACCTGACCGGCCTGTACTGCAAGCGCGCCACGACCACAGTTGATGATCAGCGGATCTTCGGAAAGCACTGTTCCCGGTTGCTGATCGGTATCCCCCTCCACAGGAGTAACCGACCAGAACAGAACCTTTTGATTACCGAGAAAACTGAAGGCACCTGGATAGGGCCTGGTCACCGCCCGAACCAGGTTATCGATCTGTTCCGCGCTCTGTTGCCAATCGATGGCCCCGTCTGCAGGTCTGCGGCCTCCGAAATAAGTGGCCAGGGAATGATCCTGCGGAGTGCGCGACGCTGTTCCTCCAAAGAGCATGGGCAGGCTGGTGTCCAGCAGTTTGCCTGCTGCTGTGCTCAGTTTTCCGTGCAGGCTGAGGGCGGTCTCCCCGGGGCTGATATCAATTCACTCCTGGCTGACAATATCGCCGTCATCCGGCTTCGGGGTCATGTAATGGAGCGTAACCCCGGTTTCCTGTTCCCCGTTGGCCAGCACCCAGTTTACAGGACAGCGGCCGCGATACTTCGGCAGCAGGGAACCGTGCAGGTTAAGACTGCCGTTTTTAGGAATTTCCAGGATTTCAGGGCCAACCATTGCGCGGTAGTAAAAGGAAAAAATGATGTCAGGCGCCAGCTTTCGAATTCGGTTGACCCAGAGCGGATGATTGATATTGTCCGGGGCATAGACCGGCAGGCCGTTTTCCGCAGCCAGCTCTGCCACGGAACCAAACCAATGGTTTTCGCTTGGATCATCCTGGTGGGTAAAGACGGCCTGGACGTCAAATCCGTGATCAAGGAGGGATTCGATACCGACGCAACCGATATTATGATAGGCAAGAACAACTGTTTTCATATTTTTCCTGAGGATAAATGCTATTGGTCATTTGAAGAAGCAACAACTTCCTGGACAAAGTACCTGGGCCGGGCCCGGACATCCTGATAGATGCGGCCGATATATTCACCTAACAGACCCAGTCCGATAAACTGGGCGCCGATGAAGACGAACAGGACAGCAAAAAGGGTGAAGACACCCTGGGCTGCCCAGGCAGCACCCATCACAAAACGCATGGTCAGAAGAAAAGTGGCAAAGACCATCCCGCTGGCAGCAATGAGT
>WFRY01000137.1 GCA_015486315.1 Desulfobulbaceae bacterium | reverse complement strand
ATGGATCGAAGTCTACGCTATCTCCGGCTAACAACCTGCTTAAATGACGGAGTTGCAGGCAATTCAGATCGTCATCCCCGAATGTAGTTATCGGGGATCCAGGCTTCTTACCAACACTTATTGAGAAGTTATGGGATTTTTTCCAAAATTATCATAATTATAGACTTTGAAAGTTTTCAATACGGTATCACTTCTGCTGGTAGTCTTTTTTCTGGGATCGGTTTGTCATGCCGCCCCTGAATCACTTTCCCTTACTCTGCAGGAGCGAAACTGGCTGAACAGGCATCAGGCCATTACCGTTGGAGTTGATTCTGCTGCGCCTCCCTTTGGATTCATGGACGGCAACGGCGATTATAAGGGAATGAGTGCTGATTACCTGGCCTATATCGGCACGCAGCTCGGAATCAGTTTTACAATAGTCACAGGAGAAAACTGGGCCGAGTTGATGTCCATGGCCCGCCGGAAAGAGATAGATCTGTTGCCGGCTATCGTTTCTTCCGTCAATCGAAGGAAATTTTTATCCTTTACCACCCCATGGATTACCGTACCCGGTGTGGTCATATCTACCCGTGAATGCCGCAGTTTAGATGACCTCAAGGGGAGAACCGTAGCCGTGGTGGACGGCAGTATCTGGGATGATTATCTCTCCAGCCAGGCCATGGAGGTTTCTCTGGTTCGGGTAAAAGATGTGCAAACCGCCTTGGAACTTACGGCCATGTCCGGAGTCTCGGCCATGGTCACGAATCTGGCCTCGGCAACTGCGATGATTCACCAGCTGGGTATCGGCAATCTCCGTGTTGTCCTCCGGCTTGATCAAAAAACGGCAATTTCCTTTGGTGTTCGCAGTGACTGGCCTGAACTGGTTTCCATCCTTAACAAGACCCTGGTCAATATGGATCCGCAGGTTAAGGAGGAAATTCGCCATCGCTGGCTCAAGTTAGAAGAAATTCCTTTATGGAAGGATAGTTCCGTCCGGCGGTTCGCGCTTTTTCTACTGGGCGGATTCATCCTGATCATTGTGTTTTTTATCATCTGGAACCGTAGTTTGAAGCGGGAGGTCAAGAAGAGATCTGATGCGCTTGAGCAGGCCCATCGGCATCTTATCCGTGCTGCAAAAATGGAATCTGTCGGACAGCTGGCTGCCGGGGTAGCCCATGAGGTCAAGAATCCTCTGACCATTATCAGTATGGGGGTTGAACTTCTCGGTGACAATCCGAATCTGGACGACACGGAACAGCAAATTCTCACCGATATGGGTGATGCCGTCCAGCGGGCGGACAAGGTCATTCGGGGACTACTGGATTATGCCCATTACAGCAAACTTGAGCGGCGCCCGGCAGAGATCAATGACGTTATCACCAGCGCCCTGCGTCTTGTGGACCATGAAATGAAAAAACATCGGATTGAGGTCCACACCGATCTTGCTGAACTGCAAACGGCTGCTTTCGATTTTAACAGAATTCAGCAGGTTTTTATCAACCTCTTTATGAACAGTGCCCAGGCCATGGAAGACGGCGGCAGGCTTAACATAGTGTCAAAAATGCACCACTTGAGCCGGGATGAGGCGGAACGTTCACAATACTTTGAACCCGGCATGAAGGTCATCAAGGTAACAGTAAGCGACACCGGTCCAGGTGTCGACAAAGATGACAGTGAAAAAATTTTTGATCCGTTTTATACAACCAAGGATATAGGGCAGGGGACAGGTCTTGGTCTTTCCGAGTCCCGCAATATTATGGAACTCCATAACGGTACACTGCATTTGACTAATTGTGAATCTCAAGGGGCCTGCGCCGTACTGCTGCTTCCTCTTGGCAAAGGAGAAGGGAATGAAAAAGAAGATTCTGCTCGTTGACGACGAGGTCGCCCTGACCAGGATGATGAAACTCAATCTGGAACGGACCGGACGTTTTGAGGTTTTTACGGAAAATTCAGGCCCAAGGGCCATTGCTGCGGTACAGAAGTTTCAGCCTGATCTTATTTTTCTGGATATCATGATGCCTGAAATGTCCGGAGATGACATTGCCCAGGAACTGCGAAAGGATGATCAACTCTCCCTTATTCCAATCGTCTTTCTGACGGCCATTGTTTCCAAAAAAGAAACCGATCAACTGGGGTCAGTTATCGGTGGCAACAGATTTTTAGCCAAACCGGTCAAAACCAGGGAACTGGTGGAAGTGATTGATGAGTTGATTCTTTAATGCGTCAAAATATTATTGCTTACCACTAAAGCCCATCTAACCGTAGGAGCCCGCCCCCGGAGTCTCGCAGGCTCGCTTACCTGCGGGCGATTGCAGTTGGTCATCGCCCGCGGGGGCGGGCTCCTACGGTAAAAATATCATTTATATGGAGTTCAAAATGTCCAATTTAAATCCAATTGATTGATATTACGTATAAACAGATTCAAGCAACACTCAGTTTTTACGAGGTCTGTTTTACATATTTGTTGCGTTTTAGTAACTTCTCAAAAACTGATGGTAAATTGCTGTATCTAATTTTATGGATCGAAGTCTACGCTATCTCCGGCCAACAACCTGCCGGAATGACGGAGTTGCAGGCAATTCAGATCGTCATCCCCGAATGTAGTTGTCGGGGATCCAAGCTTTATACCAGCACTTATTGAGAAGTTACTCATGTATAAATGCAGTCATGTATAAACGGACTTGAAGCCTGTTTTAATTTAATTCAACTCAGGAGAAAAACGATGAAAAAAACACTACTTGCAGTTGCAGCCCTTGCAGTTCTTGCCACCCCCATGATGGCAACAGCCGCCGATGACAGTTTCTATGTCAAAGGCAACCTTGGTCTTGGCATGGCCATGGAT
>WFRY01000136.1 GCA_015486315.1 Desulfobulbaceae bacterium | reverse complement strand
GTTTATGGTTTACGGTAAAAAACATCTGATTACACAAAAATTTTGATTACCCACAAAGCTCAGCCATTAACAAATTCCTGGATCCCCGATAACAACACTCGGAGATGACGCGACTTGCAACCCCGGAGGATGACACAGTTTACAACTCCAGGGGATGACGCGGCTTGCAACTCCGTTAGTAACTATTCAGGTGGGTGCAGAAAACTTGCATAACCACCGTCCTGTAACTGTTCAGGAGGGCCTTGGATTCGGAATGAAATGTTCATGGAGCGCTTACCCTTTCCCCTATCTTCTGGATAAGATATCGCGTTCAATCAGGTTCAGAAAATCCGAGGAAAAATTTTCAATGTCTGATTCAAAAGCCGCCAGTTTATTGGAATAAAAGTTATAAAAAACGACAGCAGGAATTGCAACAGCCAGACCAGCTGCTGTGGCAACCAGGGCCTCGGAAATACCGGGAGCTACAACGGCAAGCGAAGCTGAACCCCGGGCTCCGATCTCCTGAAAGGAAGTCAGAATGCCCCATACCGTGCCAAAGAGGCCGATAAAGGGGGTTGCACTGCCGGTGGTGGCAAGAAAGGCAAGAGAACGTTCAAGCCGGTCATACTCCATAATCTGAGCCTTGCGAACCGAACGTTTGAGATTCTCCATGGTAGCAAGCTGCATCTGCAGATTTTCCGGAACAGCCTGATTACTGCGGGCGGTACTGATCTTGCGAAGTTCGTTAAAACCGGACACAAAAACAGCTGCCTCAGGACTGCGGCTATACTCCTTAGCCGAATCATAGGCATCGTTTAAGGTTTTACTCTCCCAGAACTGGGCAAGAAACTCCTCTGATGCGTTTCGGGCCTGTTTAAAAAGCCGCTGTTTCATGATAATAATCCACCATGAAACCACGGAAAAAATTAAAAGAGTAGACATGACAAGCTTGACCATCAGACCGGCGCCTGCCATCATACCCAAAAAAGAAAAACTCACGAATCTAAATCCTTACTGTTCACGTTTTATTTGAAGAGGTCAAGCGGCTTATTACTTCATCCTTCCATGCCTCAATCTGGTCGTCATAGGCCGATGCCGGCAGTTCCTGCCCGCACTCCGTGCAGGCAACCCTTGCATTACTTCAGCGTCCTTCCAATCGAGCAGGTGCCCCGCAGAAGAGACATCGTAACTGCATGTCGGCAAATTCATCTCCTGTCGAATCCGAGGCAGAAAAACAGGTGTCTGTCTTCTCATCCGGTTCAATCATTTTCACCTCTCGGGCAGGACTTGGACAAGGATAATATAATAACCTTTAAGTATAACTGATTCTCAAAATTCTGTCGACCTCGAACTTGGGATAGTGTACATACGTTGTTAATAAAATCAGTCAGCCCTGTATGGAATTGTTACAAGCTGTTCTTTATTTAATTTTTTACAGCAGATAGAGGTATACATATGTCGGAATCAATCTACGATGTTGTCATCATCGGTGCAGGCCCTGCCGGAATACAGGCCGCCATTCATGCATCAAGGAAAAAAACCAGTGTTCTGCTGCTTGGCCGAATCGAAAACAGTGCCCTGTATACGGCTCACATTGAAAATTATGCCTGTATTGACGGAGTTTCCGCCGGCAGGGATCTGCTGGAAGCCGGACTCGCCCAGATAAACCGTTTCGGCACCGAAGTATCGGCCGAAGATGTGCTCAAAATTGCTCAAAACGAAGATGCTCTGTTTGCACTGGAACTTGAAAGCGGTAGAGCTGTAACAACCCGCACCATTATTTTTTCAATGGGCGTTTCCAAGAAAAAACTCTCGGTACCGGGTGAAAAAGAACTGGCAGGAAAGGGAGTAAGTTACTGCGTCGACTGCGATGCCAACTTTTACCGGGGCGCCACCGTCATGGTGGCCGGTAACCGCAGTGCAGCCATTGACGGAGCCCTTACCCTGCTCGGCTATGCAGACAAAGTCTACCTGGTGGCCAAGGAGCTTAAGGCCTCGAAAAGCATACTCAAACGGGTGCAGGAAAGTGAAGTGGAACTGCTTGAGGGAACCTGGGTAAAAGAGATTAAAGGCGAAAACATGGTCACCAATATCCTCCTCGAAAACGAAAATACGGTTCCAGTGGATGGAATTTTCATCGAGCTGGGCTCCAAAGGAGCCCTTGAGTTGGCCACCCTGATCGGGGTTCAGTTAGATATGGAGCATTTCAAGTACATTGACGTCAGTCGTAAACAGGAAACCAATATCCCCGGAATCTACGCTGCCGGCGACATTGTCGGTCCTCCCTACCAGATGGCAAAAGCAGTAGGTGAGGGCTGCGTTGCCGGCATGGAAGCGGCAACCTATGCCAGAAACCAGAAACGGGCCCTGAACAGGTAGGGCAAGGCCCAATGATTCCCGGGCCGGACCCGGGAATCAGACATCAGCCGTTAATCAAGGTAATCTGGTCATTAAGGGTCCACATATCATAAATATAGCCTAAACCAAACAATCCGCCGGTGAGCAGATAGAGGATACCTGTCAGCCACTTTCCCATGTACATCCGGTGCACACCGAACAGACCGAGAAAGACCAGTAAAATCCAGGCCAGGTTATAATCAATGGGACCGGGAGTAAAACGGATATCCGCCTCGCGCTCCATGCCCGGAATCAAAAAAAGATCAATGAACCAGCCGATGAAAAAAAGTCCCAGGGTGAAAAAATAAATGGTCCCGGAAATGGGTTTACCGAAATAAAAGCGGTGACACCCCAGAAATCCGAAAATCCAGAGAATATATCCTACAGCCGCGCTGTGGGTCTGGCGCTCTTCCATGAAACTTCTCCTTGTATCTTTTGTTTAAGTTTTTTTATTCGAGCCAGTGACGCCTCTATATAATCAGCATCAACCTTTCCCCTGTCAAGGAGATCCCGGACCGCTGCAATCCCCTCATAAACAGCATTCCCGCTCCGCTGCAGATTGTTCCCCACTATCATCAGGTCGACCCCGGCCAGCACGGCCCGCTGCACGGCTTCGCTGAAACCGTAATGGTCGGCAATGGCCCGCATCTGCAGGTCATCGGTCATGGTCACCCCGGCAAAACCAAGATCCCGGCGCAGGATACCATTGATCACAAGGGGTGAGAGGGTTGCAGGCAAGCCCGAAGAATCAAGTCCGAGGTGTACGACATGGGCCGTCATCACTGCATCCTCAAAGCCTGCTGCAAAGAGTTTCTTATAGGGATCAAGCTCCTGCTGCCGCCAGTCCGCCGTGATATCAACAAAACCGAGATGGGAATCCCCCTGACTGCTGCCATGGCCCGGAAAATGTTTCAGACAACAGGCTATGGACCTTGCATGGTGGGCATCGATAAATGCCAGAGCATGGGCAGTCACCCGATCCGCGCTGCTGTCGAAGCTGCGTTCATAACGGCTGATTATGGGATTACCGGGATTCAGATCAAGGTCCACCACCGGCGCCAGGTTCATGTTAATGCCGACATCTGAAAGGGTTGCAGCCATCTCAGCTGCGGCAGGAGCTGTTGAACGTTCCGGTTCCTCTCTGCCGAGAACCGCGGCAGAACGAGTGGCCGGAAAACCATCCTGTTCTTTTAATCGACAGACCCTGCCCCCCTCCTGATCAACAGCCACCAGCAGCAGCTCCGGTGCTATCTCCTGCAACCGGCCGGTCAACTCCTGCAGCTGCCCGGGCGAACGGATATTCTGTACAGTCCCGTCTACATTCCGGTCAAAGAGAATCACCCCGCCCAGCTTATCCTGTTCAATCGCAGCCGTCAGCCAGTGATCACGATCCAGAGTGCATCCATCAAATCCCAGGAGAAACATCTGACCGATATCCATAAAATCACCACCTGCCCATCAACAAAAAAACGTAAAAACAATACGTTCTTATCCAGAATAAAAAAGAGTCGCTGTTGCCGGATGACAACAGCGACTCTCTCCCCTCCTTCCTTACATCGAACATCCTATGGCTTATACCATATTATTTTCCTTTTGCCTTTGCCATTGCCCGCTTAAATGCATCAGCTGAAGCGGCAATGATCTTTTCATCAATGCAGAAGGCAAGACGAATATAACCCGGAGCGCCAAAGCCGCGGCCGGGTACGGCTAATATTTTTTCTTCCTGCAGAACAGCACAGAATTCCACATCATCAATGGGCGTTTTCGGAAACAGGTAAAATGCCCCTTTGGGTTTTACATAGGTAAAACCGGCATCATCGAGAACCTTGCAGAACACCTCTCTCCTGCGCTCGTAGATGGAGGAATCCACGCTGACGTCCTGCAGTTCGGCAACCACCCGCTGCATCAGGGCCGGAGCATTGACAAAGCCGAGAATACGGTTGGCAAGCGTCATGGCATCGAGCAGGGTCCCCTTGTCATGCATGTCCGGATGCACAGCTATGAAGCCGATCCGTTCACCGGGCAGGGAAAGATCCTTGGAATAGGAGGAGACCACAATGGAATTTGTTGTCGTGGACAGGATAGAGGGCACCTCGATTCCATCAAATACGATCTTTCTATACGGTTCATCGGAAATCAGGTAAATGGTATTGCAGAACTTTTCACCTGCGCGGTCCAGCAGTTTACCAAGGGCCGTAAGAGATTCCTTTGTATAAACCTGGCCGGTTGGATTATTCGGGCTGTTGATCAGTACTGCTTTGGTCTTTTCAGTCAAGGCCTCTTCCACGGCACTGAGATCAATATTAAACTCTTCATCCGTTGCAACAATCTTTGTTACACCGCCGTGGTTGTCCACGTAAAAATTATACTCAACAAAAAACGGGGCCAGGATAATAACCTCGTCTCCGGGGTCAAGCAGGGATTTCATTGTCACGTTCAAGCCGCCGGCTGCCCCGCAGGTCATGAGGACGTCACCCATCCCCAGATCCACATCCTGCTCCTGCGACAGTTTTGCAGCCAATGCCTCACGAACATAGGGATACCCGCCATTGGGCATATAGGAGTGAACACCAGGCTTATCATTTTCCGCCAGATCCTTAAGCACCTCTTTAAATTTTGCCGGCGGCGGGACATCGGGATTACCAAGGCTGAAATCAAACACGTTCTCGGCCCCGAATTCGGCCTTCATCTTTGCCCCTTCTTCAAACATCTTGCGAATCCAGGAAGATTTTTCGGCAAATGCCTGCATCTTTTTTGCTACTGTCATATTTTCCTCATATTTTTCATTTCAGTTTAATTATTCCTCACTTACATCAGTTGAACCAGCTAAGTGCTCAGGCGAAAATCCATGTGGATTGCAACTGTCTGGATCCCCGACAACGGCCTTCGGGGATGACGTAATGCCCGATGATGGGTGCCATTACAAAATACACTCTTTTGCTGGAGCAGGCTTGCAGCCTGGTCCTCTTGTTTATGACAAACATATCGCATGCACAGCATTCAGCCAATCCTGTTGACCTGATGTTATAAACCCATGGTTCAATCTTGTAGATTGAAGCATGGGTTTATAACAAGTCCATCGATTCCGATGAACTACTGGGTATATGACATCTTTGTGATAAACGTAAGGACCAGGCTGCAAGCCTGCTCCAGCAAAAGAGACAAGTTGCTGTCTCTTCCATAATGGATCAAATCCTACGCTCTCTCCGGCTGACAACATGACATACCGGGATGAACGGAGTTGCAGGCAATTAGAGCGTCATCCCCGAGTGTGGTTATCGGGGATCCAGGCGTTTTACCACCACTTATTGAGAAGTTACGTTTTTTACTTTACCTGACCGCCGAACATGGAGCCGAAGTCGGGCATGGTCATCGGGGAGACCGGCAGCGTGAAGTGGTCTGCTGCCGGTCTGCTGCTGTCGATTGCAGTGATCCGGTACTCTTTGCCGTAGCGCAGCAGGCCCAGTTTATGCTTTTCCATGTAGTGGTTCAGATCATTATCTGCGGCCATGTCCCCGGTCATTACCTTCTGCATGGTTTTACCTGCTTCCCGCCAGGCATCGGAGTAGGCTCGAACCTGCGGATCTGAGCTGAAAACGATTTCTTTGCTTGTGGTTGTGCTGCCTTCCTTAGCCGTAACCAGATACACTTCACCCTTGAAACCGGCAACAGTCTCTTTTCTGCCCGTGGCCTCCATTTTCAGAACCTGGTAACTCAGCGGTCCGCTTGCCTGCTGGTTATTATTATCCTGACTGCCGAGGGCTGCCGTCATTTTACTCATTGCCCCCATGTCCATGACCATGGGCGTATTGTTGATGTTGGTGACCGTGTACACCTTGTTGTCCTTAATGAGCATGTAGCTGCTTCCCTTTTCCGAGCCCGGGAGATTCATACGCAGAGTGTTATTGTCCAGGTATTCAATCACCATGGTGTAATGTTCACCGTTGCTGTCTCCTTCAATGGTGACTTTGCCGGCTGCATACGCATTGACTGCCATCAGCAGGATCAGAAACGGGGTGAATAGTACTCTCATTGCAGGCTCCTTGAAATTGTCTGATTTTTTTTTTGGTTATGGTACAATCGGTAACATAACTGGTAATATACCGGACAAGCAAAAAGATCAACCCTGAGTTTGTGTCTGTCCATAAATGGCCTTTTGCCCGATTTCTGCGTTGCTGTGAAAAATAAAAATGCTCACATATAACCAATATGCTGTGCCTTTTATTTTTCTATGCTCCTTGAACTCGAACAATAAAGCTCATTTCCGGACAGACACGAGTCTGCAGTGAGGGAATTTGTTTTTTTATGAGCAGAAAAAGTTGGCGTATACCCGATCTTATTGATCTGGAGTTTTTTTTCAGCCAGGATGAAGGTGAGGATCTCGATACCCTTGCGCTCCGTGACCGGGAAATTTACACCGGACTGCCCGAGACGGTCAAGGCCGGTAAACCCTCGACAGCAGATCTGCTTTTCGGCTGGCTCAGCGGCAGGAAAAAAACTGTTGCAGCCTCTGCGGAAGAAACGCCGCTGCCCGGTCGGGTCTGGCAGGAGTTGTTTTCTCTGTTTTCAGGAGGCAGTGTACTGCTGGGCCTGATTTCCGGGGCAACACTTGCATTTTCATTCTTGAGTTATTCCGGCACCCGGCCTGTTAATGTGTCCTCGTATTTCGGGATTTTTGTGCTCCTGCAGGTTGTTTTTTTTCTGCTGCTGATTTTTTTGTTTGCCTATCGGCGCCTGCTGGGCCGGGGGCTTGAGTCATCCTTTCTCTACAGGATGCTGCGGCGGCTGTTTGATAGGATCATGACCGGCATCAGTCAACGGGCGGTCTCCAGGGCCAAAGCAGATACCCGCTTGCAATGGTCTGCCCGGATGATCGGTGTCAAGCGGCTGCAACAGCGGTATGGCGTCATCTTTATCCGGCCTTTTTTTCTCCTGGGCCAGCTGTTCGGGGTCAGCTTTAATGCAGGGGTGCTGGCTGCTACACTGCTCAAAGTTATCGGTTCGGATGTTGCCTTTGGCTGGCAGACAACTATTCAGGTCCAGGCCGGAACAGTGCACAGTCTGGTGCAGTGGATCAGCCTTCCCTGGTCGTGGTTCATGCCGACCTCCTGCTGCCCTGATGCAGCACAGGTTGAGGGCTCCAAGCTGATTCTGAAAGATGGAATTTATCGATTGGCTACCCATGACCTTACCTCCTGGTGGCCGTTTCTCTGCATGTCGGTCCTGGTATACTGTCTTGTACCCAGGCTTACCCTGCTGGTATTCGGGATCGTCCAGCAACGCAGGGATCTGTCTGGACTGCGTTTTGATCATGGCCGCTATCGACAGCTTATTCACCGGATGCGAACGCCCCTGGTTTCAACCAGTGCACCTGCAGAAGAGGTGTTGCCGCAGACTGTTGATGAACAGCCTGCTGCCCGGATAGATCCTGAAAAGGTCCATGAGCCTGTTCATGGGCCGGTTGATGAAGAGGCTGCCCCTGCCCCGGAAATTGCTCTGCAAAAGGAAGAGGAGCAGCCCGAGCAGGAGGAAACAGCATCCATACTCGCCCTGATACCGGACGAACTGTATGCGGACTGTTCTTTGACCGATCTGCAGCAGCAGGTCCGCGTTCGCCT
>WFRY01000135.1 GCA_015486315.1 Desulfobulbaceae bacterium | reverse complement strand
TTCACATGAAAACCGTAGGTTGGGTTAGCGTGGTACATCGTCACATCTTGTCGGGTTACGCTGAGTTTTTCTTTATCTCCAACTTGACGAAGAATCTAAAGGCAGCGTAACCCAACAGGTGCAGTTGTTGAGCCGCTAACCCGACCTACAACTGGCACTGGAGTAAAAAATTCGTGCGTACCCGGTAACTGCAAACGTAAGTGCGTGCAGCAGGGGGTTTATGGAGTGCTTACCCGCAAGCAGATTTTAAAACCGATCTTCAAAATAAGGTTTCAGCACGGCGGGTATGGCAACGGTTCCGTCCTCCTGCTGGTAGTTTTCCAGGATGGCGAGCAGGGTCCTGCCCACGGCCAGGCCTGAACCGTTCAGGGTATGGACCAGACGGCTTTTCTTTTCTCCTTCCGGCCGGTAGCGGATGCCTGCCCTGCGGGCCTGAAAGTCGAGAAAATTTGAGCAGGAGGAAATTTCGCGATAGGTGTTCTGACCGGGCAGCCAGACCTCGATGTCGTAGGTCTTGGTAGAGGAAAAACCGAGATCACCGGAACAGAGGTTCACAACCCGGTAGGGCAGTTCCAGCAGCTGCAGGACTTCTTCGGCATCGGCAAGCAGCTTTTCCAGCTCATCCGAGGAGGTTTCCGGCCGGGTAAACTTGACCAGTTCCACCTTTTCAAACTGGTGCTGGCGAATCAGTCCCCGGGTATCCTTGCCGTAGGACCCGGCCTCTGAACGAAAACAGGGGGTATATGCCGTATACTTCACCGGCAGGTCGGCCTCTTTCAGGGTCTCGCCGCTGTGGATGTTGGTCACCGGAACCTCGGCCGTTGGAATGAGCCACAGGTCCCAGCCTTCGATTTTAAATAAATCTTCCTTGAATTTGGGCAGCTGTCCTGTTCCCCTCATGGCCTCGGAGTTGACCATAAAGGGCGGCAGGACTTCCGTATATCCATGTCGCTGGGTATGGAGGTCGAGGAAAAAATTGATTAATGCCCTGGACAACCTGGAACCGAACCCCTTGAGCAGGGAAAATCTGGCCCCGGAGAGTTTGGCGGCGGTTTCAAAGTCCAGTATCCCTAATTCCTCACCTATTTCCCAGTGCGGTTTGGCCGGAAAAGAGAATGCAGGGATGGTGCCCCATTTTTTTATTTCAAGGTTGTCGCTGTCATCGTTGCCGCTTGGAACCGAGTCGTCGCAGAGGTTCGGGATGGACATGACAACATCGCCAAGTTCCTGCTGGACGGCTGCGAGTTTTTTGTCCAGTTCCTTGATCCGTTCCGAAACTTCACGCATTTCAGTGATTAACGGTTCCGCCTTCTCATGGGCACCGGCCTTTTTAAGCGGTGCAATCTCTTTAGACACCACATTACGCCGGTTTTTCAGCTGCTCGACTTCACCAAGCAGGGTCAGTCGTCTGGAATCGATTTTGCTGAAGGTGTCGATCAGATCCGTGTTCATTCCCCGGTGGAGACATTTTTCCCGAACCAGAGTAATGTTTTCCCGGATAAAACGTAATTCAAGCATGATATAAACTCTGCACTAAGATTATTTTTAAAGGAGAAACTGCAGCTTCAACTGCCAGCTTGATTTTTTAGCATGACGCTGAACATAAGGCAACGGGTATTCAATTGCTTTTCAAGTGTTGGTTTGCTACGTTCATGTCCGGCAGGGGCATCCGGTGCCGCCTTTTCCCTGATGCCTGTCCCCTTTACCTGATACCTGTAGTTAACAGTGGCTCAATATAACAATCTCGTAATATTTCTTTCAGAACTGCGGAAATCCATCCGGCTCCTGGGCATCAGCCTGATGGTGCTGACTGTTGCCGTGTTTTTTCTGTCCACCGGCCTGATCAGCGTATTTCAGAACCATCTGAATGAAAAGCTATATTTTTTCTCCGTGGCCGGTCCCTTTCTGGCCCATGTAAAGGTGGCTTTTTTTGGTGCCGTCTACATCCTTATGCCCCTGCTCATGTATGTGCTCTGGAAGGCCATGGGCAAGCCGTTCGGGGTAACCGGCAAGCGGCTTTTCTGGTTTGTTGCAGCCACCTGTTTTCTCTTTTATGCCGGCACCCTGTTCTGCTATCTCGTAACCCTGCCCTTTGGCGTAAAGTTTCTGCTTGGCTTTCAGTCCGAACATATGAAGGCGGTAATCTCCATTGGCCGCTTTGTTAACTTTGTGACTATTTTTATTCTCGCGTTCGGTGTGATATTTGAACTGCCGGTGTTTATGATTTTTTCTGCCCAGGTCGGGGTGATCTCACGAAAAACTTTTGAAAAGAACCGTCGGTTTGCAGTGCTCGGTATTGCTATTCTGGCGGCCCTGCTGACCCCCACACCCGACGTGGTGAACATGGCCCTGATGGGGGTGCCGCTGTACCTGCTCTACGAGGCGGGCATCATGGTAATCCGGTTGTTACAGATTGATGAAAAGCGGGCCCGGGCCAGGATGGAAAAGGAAGCCGCAGCAGAGCCTGACACGGAAGGGCCTGTCGACAGTTGATAGCCGATAATTTTATCTGATTACCTCTGAAACTCAGCCGACTTTCAGCCAGGCAAGTCTCGTCACCCCCGAGTGTTGTTATCGGGGGATCCAGGAATTTGTTAATGGCTGAGCTCTGTACGTAATCAGATAATTTTTGATTGCACCCTAAGCCTCGAAGTCTGCGTTTATCTGATCTCGAACGAAAATCCTGTTACATCAACAGACTCATAAATAGAATTAAAATTCGATAATCCGGATATTATTTTTCAGCAGCAGGGCTGCAGTTACCCCGATTCGAGGTGTTAAACCGCAGGATGGGCTTTTAGCCTTGAGCATGGCCAGCCTGATATTCTGTGCTTGAGCAACTTCAAGTACTGCCTCGGCACCGGCAATAAACTGTCTGCTCACATCAACACCGTTACGGTTGACGACCGATGCCTGTCCCTTAAGGACTTCCCGGCCGTTTCCACCGGTCAGGTCGGCGGCAGTACGGGGAGTGGACAGTCCGCCGAGCTGTTCCGGGCAGACGGGAATATAGTGGAAGTCGCGTAAGGCCTGCAGGCAGGCGGGATTTGGTTTGCTGCAACCATCATAGCGGGTGCACAGACCGACAAGGCAGGCACTGACCAGACATTTTTCAGGTGCACATCTCATGACTTGCGGATTATAGTGAGAGGCTGCAGGGGAATAAGTGGTAACAGGACATTACAGGTAGCTGGTCACAGGATTTGTAACTATGTGTTTTCATCTACCTTAAACCTGTAAGTGATCAGGGGTGCCGTAGATTCGTGCAGGCGTGACTGGCCGCTATAGTCCCTCTATGCGGGCAGTCGCGACCGTGCGAAGATGCGGTGCCCCTGATCACTTACCATTACAGGTATCATGGCAGATAAGGCTAATCAGGGGTTAAACAAGAGAGAGAAGAGGGCAATACGCCGGTTTATCCTGGCGATGATTGTCCTCAGTCTGCTCTTTGTCGTCTTTGCTCCGGGGCGCGGCCTGCTCTCCCACTATAAGCTGAAAAAAGAGGTACGGATCCTGGTCCATGACAATGAGACCCTGCAGCAACGCAATGCTGAACTGGCCGAAGAGATCAAGCGGCTGAAAAATGACGAGGCCTATCTTGAACGTCTGGCCAGAGAAAAATACGGGATGCTCAAAAAAAATGAAGAGGTGTACGAGTTGAAGACATCCCATTCAAAAAAGAATTAATAAACACTACGAATAAAAAGAGTAACAGATGGGAGCCGCACGGGCTCCCCAGTGGTTATGCTCATGAAAATCCGGACTTTGATGAACAGCCGGAAAGTGCACCGGAGGGAATGGTCGGACGGCCTGAACCGATTCTGAAGTTGGAAGTGGAAATAGTCTTTTTGACATCCAGGCTCTTGCATTCCGGGCATTTAACGGTCTCTGTCACCCCTGAAGATGTGGTGAGCACCTCAAAATGTTTTTTGCAGTCTTTGCAGACATATTCATAAATCGGCATTGTTCATACTCCCGGGTATTACGTTTTATTTGAAAATAATCTTGGACGTGCTGCCGATCCAGGCTATTTTCATGGTTTGCAGTTTTACGCCATCAGTTGAGACAGTGACCTGATACACCAGGAATCTCCACTGTGTTCCGCTTGCCTGATCAAGTCTGCGGCTTACAGGAAATTGGTTAGCGGCAAAAGAATCAGGCCGGCAGATCAGTTTCTCCGAATGTAACTATTCAGGTGGGTGCAGAAAACTTGCAAAACCACCGTCCTGTAACTGTTCAGGAGGGCCTTAGATTCGGAGTCTACGCTTACCTGTTCATTTAAGACTGTGAAGC
>WFRY01000134.1 GCA_015486315.1 Desulfobulbaceae bacterium | reverse complement strand
ATATAAGCGTTTCAGGAACGCCCTGCTGTGCGTGATCAAGGCTCCCGATAATACCCCTGTATATCTGGGGACTTGAGCGCGTGCAGCAGGGTGTTCATGGAGCGCTTACGTGCAGGTGCGGTAGGGAGCGAGAGAGCAGATGACATTTTACAGGTATCCGATGATTATCATATTGTACGTCCGCCTGTATGAAGTTGTCAAACAGTTAGTGTCTCATTGTGGTCTTCATGGCTGAGAAAAATAAATCTATTGATCAGCTGTACAAAAATGAGACATCATGGCGGCTTCTTCGGAAGCAGGTTGTCTTGTTTTTAGATAGTGAATTTTGCTGCACTCTTTCTGCTGATGCGGACGAGTGATGTATCTACCTGTAATAATGGTATTTGGTTAGGTTTTTAAGCTCTGTTTGGAAGAGTGGCACGCCATGTGCTATACAAAGAGAAACAATAACCATAATCAATCATTTAAAAGGTGATCACGATGACCAGGAATCAATATAGAAATAGTGTTGCAGCTGCTTCAGTAAAAAACCGTACCGTTTCCCGTGCCACCAGTGGCGAGGTCATGGCCTTAACCGTGATGAGCGGACTGGCCTTCGTCAGTATGGCAATCGGTGGTTGGTCGGTCCTTGCCTTTGCCGGTGCATTGGCCGGAGAGGGGCCGTTGGGCATGCTGAACGGACTGGTTACAGCACTTACCGGAGTATAAAAATTTTTATTAAGACATTTTTATTATCATTTGATATAACATCAAAACAGAGGAGAAGATCATGAAAAGTTTCACCTTCATAGTACTCGCGTCCCTGGCACTTTTTGCAACGGCAGCTGTTGCCCAAAATAATAACTACCGTGGAAATATGGGCAATTCGGCCAACCATGGACGTCTGCACCAGGCAAATTATTCAAACTGCGGCTGTGGAATGAATAACAGAATGGGGTCCGGTATGGGACAGGGTATGCAGGGCCGCGGAGTGCAGCAGGGGAATACGGCTGCCATATCCTCAGGTGGTAACTGGCGGGCAAATCCTTCTTATCAGGGACAGGCAGACAGACCCGTTACCGGCAACTGATAGAGAAGAGTCAATCATGTTTTCATGCTGAGGTCGAGGGTAACAAGAGGGTGATACTTCCCGTTTTCGGAGAGTATCACTCTTTTTTGTCTGCACTTTTTAAAAGGAACACTTTTTTGCTGTCCCAGCGTCTTACTACGGTTTTAATTTTCTTTTTTCACATTGGCATGGATACATCTCAGGTAAGCTCTTCATTAACTACACTCTTGACATGATAACACCTCAGGCCTCTGCCCCTTCGCAGGCGGCACTGGCGAGGCGTCATACTCTGCAGGATTTTTTTGTTTTCAGCTGGAGGTCGGAATGCAGTTCAGAGTTATGGAACATAGGTTTTGTTTGATTAAAGTATTGCTGCTGGCAGCATGGCTGGTACCGGTACCCGTTTTGGCTGCCGGAACTGTGGACAACGGATGTGAAGAGTTGTCTCTTGAGCAGGCTGTTGCCGTGGCCACTGCCGACAATCCCGGTCTGGCCGCCATTCAGGCGCGCTACGAGGCCATGGCCGCCATCCCCTCCCAGCAGTCGACCCTGCCGGATCCGGTACTCTCCCTTGGGGCCCTGAATCTACCCACGGATACCTTTGATCTGGATCAGGAAAACATGACCCAGCTGCAGGTTGGACTCTCACAGAAATTTCCCTTTCCCGGCAAACTGGCCTTAAAGGAAGAGAGTGCCGCCCTGGAAGCCGAGGCTGCCCTTGGCCAGGTCAGTGAAGCCGAGTTGAGCCTGGTGAAAAATACCCGCAAGACCTGGTGGGATGTTTTTTTTCTCCAGAAGAGTCTTGAAATAATCAGAACCAATAAGGACCTGCTTCGATCAACAGTGGTTGCCGCCCGTACTAAATATGAAGTGGGCAAAGGGTTGCAGCAGGATGTGCTTCTTGCCCAGGTTGAGTTGACCAAGTTGATGGACCGGGAAATGACAGTTGCAAATGGACTTGAAAAGAAAAAAGCAGCCCTTGCCGCACTCCTTGACCGGCCGGTTGATGCCGGTTGTTTTGTTGTGCCCCATGCTGCTGCTGATCTTGTCGATACTTTGCCCCTGAGTACCCTGCAGGCTGTCTCTCTGACCAGTCGTCCTGGTTTGCTGGCTCTGGAAAAGAAAACCGATGCAGCCCGCACCCGGATTGCACTTGCCCGGAAAGATTATTTTCCCGATTTTACCGTGGGTGCGGCCTACGGCTTTCGCCAGGATGCCCCCGATGGTCGGGAACGCAGTGATCTTGCCTCCATCAAATTCAGTATGAATCTACCTGTCTGGACAGGCTCAAAACAGGACAGTGCCGTGGCTCAGCGGACCAGTGAATCACTGTCTGCCGAGCACAGGGTTCGGGAGTACCGGGATCGGATGCTGGCTGACATTGCGGCTGAATTTTCCGAATATGCAAGTACGGCGGAGCAGACCGAACTCTATAAATCATCCCTTATTCCCCAGGCCGAGCAGACTGCTGCGGCAATGCTCAAGGGATACCAGGTCAATAAGGTTGACTTTCTCAACGTGGTTCGGGCCCAACTGGCCCTGTATAACTATAAAATTACCTACTGGCATCACCTGAGCAGTGCATTCAAGGCCCTGGCCGGCTTAGAGGCTGCCACGGGTTCATCTGTTTTTACGGAGAAGAGCAATGAAGGAAAATAAAAGACACATTATCTGCCTGGCTGCTGCGGCGTCGTTCCTGCTCTGCCTGACTATATCGGTACTGACTGCTGCCGCAGCCGGGGATGGGGAAAAGAAACCACTCTTTTACCGCAATCCCATGAACCCGGCCGTTACCTCACCCGTACCGGCAAAAGACGACATGGGCATGGATTATATCCCGGTCTATGCCGATGGCGGGGCTTCATCGGGTCCGTCCGGGACGGTCAAGATTGACCCTGTTCTTGTTCAGAAGATGGGCGTCCGTACCGGAATGGCCATGGAACGTTCCATGAGTCGGATTATTACCACTCCGGCCCGGGTTACCTTTGACGAGGAAACCCTGTTTATGATCCATTCCAAGTTTAACGGCTGGGCCGAGCAGGTGTTTGTCAACAAAACCGGCGAGCAGGTGAAAAAGGGCCAGACTCTGCTGACCATTTATTCGCCGGAGCTGGTTGCCACCCAGGAGGAATATCTCCTGGCCCTGGCCAATGCCCGGGTGCTGCGCAAGAGCAGTATGCAAGAGATACGCGATGATGCCGACCGTCTGGTTCAGGCAACCCGTAAACGACTGAGTTACTTTGATATCCCTGAAAAGGTTATCCGACGGCTGGAACGTACCGGTGAGGTCAAGCGGGATCTACCCATTGACTCACCCTTTACCGGTACGGCCATTGATGTAGATGTGGAGGTCGGGCATTTTATAACGCCTGACAGGCGACTGTACCGCATTGCCGACCTGTCAAGGGTCTGGGTGTATGCTGATGTCTACGAGCCCGACCTGCCCTGGATTCGCAAGGGGGATATGGCCATGATCTCCGTGGCAAGTCAACCGGGAAAAAAGTTCTCCGGCACCATTGATTATATCTATCCCTATGAAGACGGCAAAACCCGAACCGTTAAGGTACGTCTGGTCTTTGACAACGCAAACGGCATGCTCAAACCGGGAATGTTCGCCGACATTACCATCCATGCCGGTAAACGCGACAAGGTACTGGCCGTGCCCTCCGAGGCCATTGTCCGTTCGGGCAGTAAAGAGCAGGTCTTTGTGGTTAGCGGTCCGGGGGTGTTTGAACCCAGGGAAGTGGTCACCGGCGTTGAGGCAGAAGGCTATACCGAGATTATCAAAGGGCTGGAACAGCATGCAAGTGTCGTTACCTCGGCCCAGTTTCTCATCGACTCGGAGTCCAAACTGAACGAGGCTACTGCCAAAATGCTGGAGTTAAGTAAGGCTGCGGAGAAAGAAGATATGTCCGGCATGGACATGTCCGGCAGGGAATAAAAGGTACTGCAGAGCCATTGAGAAGGCAGAGTATTTCAGTTTTTTTGCTGCAAGCGCTGCACCACTGCGGTGAATAACCGACTGACACGTCATCCATGTAGCCCCTGGTCCACCCACGCTTACCTTTACCCATTGTATAGAGAATTTTTATGATACGAAAAATAATAGATTTTTCCATCCGGGACCGTTTGTTGATCCTGATCGGCACGGCCATTATTGCCGCCGCAGGTCTCTGGACCTTGAAAAATACCCCCCTTGATGCCATCCCGGATCTCTCCGATGTTCAGGTTATCATCTTTACAAAATATCCGGGTCAGGCCCCCCAGGTTGTAGAGGATCAGATCACCTATCCCCTGACCACGGCCATGCTGTCGGTGCCTAAATCAAAGGTGGTGCGCGGTTATTCTTTTTTCGGCATCTCTTTTGTCTACATCATCTTTGAAGACGGGACCGACATGTACTGGGCCCGTTCCCGGGTGCTGGAATCGCTCAACTATGTCGGTTCCAGCCTGCCTGCCGGAGTTACCCCCTCTCTTGGCCCGGATGCCACCGGGGTGGGATGGGTCTATGAGTACGCCCTGGTGGACACCAGCGGTAAATATGATCTTGCTCAGCTCCGTTCCATCCAGGACTGGTACCTGCGTTACCCTCTGCAGACCGTGGAAGGTGTTTCCGAGGTCGCTTCTGTGGGCGGTTTTGTCAAACAGTACCAGGTAGAGGTGGATCCGGATAAACTGGCGGCCTATAATATTCCCATCCAGAAGGTACGCACGGCAATCAAACGTTCCAACCGCGATGTGGGCGGTCGATTGATCGAAATGGCCGAGACCGAGTACATGGTGCGGGGCCAGGGCTATATCACCTCCATAGAGGATCTGAAAGAAATTCCGCTCTCCACCAACGGCATGGGCACACCCATCCGGCTGGCCGATGTGGCCACGATCAAGATGGGGCCGGAGCTGCGGCGTGGCCTGGTAGAGTTAAACGGTGAGGGAGAGGTGGCCGGCGGTGTGGTTATTATGCGCTACGGAGAAAACGCCCTGTCCACCATTGAGCGGGTGCGGGAAAAACTTGCTGAACTCAAAAAAGGTCTGCCCGAAGGGGTTGAGATTATACCAACCTATGACCGCGGCAGTCTGATTGAACGGGCCATTGAAAATCTCAAGGGCAAGCTGATCGAGGAGTCCATTGTCGTCTCCCTGGTCTGTATTGTTTTCCTGCTTCATTTTCGTTCCGCATTAGTGGCTATTGCCACCCTGCCCATGGGCATTCTGCTGGCCTTTATCGTCATGAAGGTTCAGGGGATTAATGCCAATATCATGTCGCTGGGCGGCATTGCCATTGCCATCGGTGCCATGGTGGACGGGGCCATCGTCATGATCGAGAATGCCCATAAACATATCGAACTTGCCGCAAAACGCGGTGAAGAGATCACCGGCAAGAACCGTTGGCATATCATGGCCGAGGCAGCCAGGGAAGTCGGACCGGCCCTCTTTTTCTCGCTGCTGATTATCACCTTTTCGTTTCTGCCTATCTTTACTTTGCAGGCCCAGGAGGGGCGGTTGTTTACTCCGCTGGCCTTTACAAAGACATATGCCATGGCCGCCTCAGCACTGCTGTCGGTCACCCTGGTGCCGGTCCTGATGGGATTTTTTATTCGCGGCAGGATTATTCCGGAGAAAAAGAATCCTGTGAATCGTTTTTTCCAGTTCCTGCACGGCCCGGCCCTGCGCCTCTGCATCAGGCTGCGCTGGCTGGTAATTGTGCTTGCCGTCGGTCTTGTCGGGGTGACCTGGATTCCACTCAATCAGCTGGGCTCTGAGTTCATGCCGCCCCTGGATGAGGGAGATATCCTCTACATGCCCTCCACCTTCCCCGGGGTCTCCATTACCAAGGCCAAGGAAATTCTGCAGCAGACCGACAAGATTATTAAGACCTTTCCTGAAGTGGAAACGGTTTTCGGCAAGGTGGGTCGTGCTGAGAGCGCCACGGATCCGGCGCCGTTGTCGATGATTGAGACTATTGTGCGCCTGAAACCCCGCGATCAGTGGCCTGATCCGAAAAAGACCACTCGTGAGCTGATGCAGGAGATGGACAGGGAACTGCGGATACCCGGGCTGGCCAATGCCTGGACCATGCCGATCATTACCCGTATCGACATGCTCTCCACCGGTATCAAGACGCCCATCGGCATCAAGGTGAGCGGACCTGACCTGGCTGTACTGGGCAAGGTAGCCCTGGATATTGAAAACATCATGAAGACCCTGCCGGAAACAGTATCAGCTTACGGTGACCGGGCTGTGGGCGGCTATTTCCTCGATATTGCCATCAACCGGAAGGCTGCAGCACGATACGGGCT
>WFRY01000133.1 GCA_015486315.1 Desulfobulbaceae bacterium | reverse complement strand
GACACCTACAATAGGTCTTTTTGTACCCAGTGTCGCGCGCCACACAGGCCCCTACCAGGACCTTGACATACATACTGTCATAAACAAAAAACGGCCTTGCAACCCTTGTGTGAGAAAATATTGCAAGGATCCTCACTGCATGGAACTTATAACTGTCGAGGAAGTTTATAATGCCGCGAAGCCATACCTTGAGCGGTATTGCGCAACATCTTAAAATGCCTAAAAAACCCCGTATATTAATTGCCTATCCTGAAAAACTGCCCTCGACCAAGGCAAGGTCTGTTCAGACTATATGTACTGCAAACGCCCTGTCAGCGCTGATGCCCGTTACTTTAGTAGCAGATTTCACTTCTGAAATTTCACATTCATACGGCATAAAAATCCATGAAGGTCTCAACCTGCTCACAGCAGGAAGATGTTTAGGCCCGTTTGTGATTAACAGGCTTTTTTTATACAGACTAAAAAAAATCATAAGTCATACGTCACCTGACATAATCTTTGTAAGGCATCCCAAGTTGGCTGCTGCCCTGCTAAAAGAGGGGCACCGTGTGATTTACGAGGCTCACGCCCTCTTTCAGGACAAACACCCGAATGATGCCAAAATTGCAGCAATGGAAAGGGAAATCGCCAGCAAGGCTCTTGGAATTATATTCACCACCAACGGACTTAAAAATCGGTGGTTTCAACTTTATAATAAAGGCACTAAGACCACAGTTATTCCAAACGGGACTTTCTGTGATCCGGACTTGAAGAAAAATTTCCATCCTGGAAGGATTGACACCATTTACTATGTCGGATCGTCATATTACCCCTGGAAGGGACTTGATACACTTTACAAGGCAGTGGAAATCATAGATAATCTACAACTTGACCTGATTGGAGAGTTCGATCCCCTTTCCATACCCGCTACAATCAGCAATCGGGTCAGGCTGCACGGATATGTCTCAAATCGCAAAGCAAGGGAGATTCTTCAGTCTGCAGAAATTACCGTACTCCCAAATTCAGGAAAGGATATTGAAAGCACCAACTATACGTCGCCTCTTAAACTGTTTGAATATATGGCAGCATGCACTGCTATAATTGCCTCGGATCTTCCAAGCATCAGGGAACTGGTTTCAGAAGAGGAAGTTGTGTTTTTCAGGCCTGATGATCATATTTCTCTAAGAGATGCAATAGTCGCACTTAGTGGTGACGGAAAGCTCAGGGGAAAACTTGCATTTTCGACTTGGAAAAAGGCAGGAAAATACTCATGGGATGCCAGGGCCAGGCAGATCAGAGACTTTTTCTTTTCCGTCAACACATAAAATTTGCTGGCATCATCTTACCTCTCTTTTTAACATGAATACATCAGATATCTTCCCCACATCCTTGCCACCTGGGGACAGGTGGATTGTTGCAGATAACAGCTTTGATCCTTCCGGGGTGTGGTATAATAAAGATGCAGCCTGCATAAAAAAAAATGCCAGGCGGAGGGTAATAAGGGCTGGTGAATATTTTTTGAAATTTTTCAGAACTGGCCCGCCAATTACAAGAAAACTGCGGGATCCTGCCTGGAAGGAGTACAAGACAGCCTGTCACCTGCATAAACATGGGATAACGGCACCACCTGCGGCGTGGATGTATCATCAGGGCTGGTCCTGCTTTGTGTCCAAAAATGTACATGCCGCTGATCTTGCCTACTTCCTGGAGAATGAATGGCATCAACTTGACAGAAAAAACAGGCGGCATATCAGCAGACATTTTGCTGGCCTGTTGATCAACCTTGCTGAAGCCGGTTTTTACCAGCCTGATTTCCACTTGAACAACATATTATTTGATAGTACAAACCTGAAATTTACTGTAATAGATCTGCACAGAGCCAAACTGTATAATCGACCACTTAACGCAAGACAACGCATGAGGCAGTTAACATACGTTCTGCCCCCATTTACTGGCATCTTGCCCCATCGCTATGCACTTGAGTGTGTATCCACCCTCAAGCACAACTGGATGGAACTTGGGAACAAGGCAAACAGATTCCAGGTCGCTGACTCTGCTTATGCCCAAATGCGCCTGCACTGGAGCAAACGGGCACTTTCAAGGCTTATTCACAACTGGCAAATTCAAAAAGTTTCAGGTGCAGTAATTATTTCCTCAAAAAAACACACACGCAATGCCACTTCACTCCTGAATGCATTTCATCAATCACCGGAAGCTGTAATAAATAATAATATTAAAATACTTAAAAATTCCAGACACACCCTATGTATCCTCCTGAAGCAGGGTCCTGATTCATTTTTTCTAAAGGCATACAGAAGTTCCGGACATTTCAAATCTTTTTCGTATCTTCTGAGACCACGCAAAGTCTTGACAATCTGGGAACGAGCATGGCGCATAGTCTGTAGAAATCTGCCCATCATGGAACCATTGGCTGTGCTGCAGTACAATAACCCCTGGCGTGCTTTCTATGGAGCCCTTGTGTATCATCATGTTCCACTTGCGGAAAAGGGCGAATGGAAAAAAAGAACCTTGGAAATATTAAAAAACACTACAGATGCACAATCTTTTCTCAGACATCTTGCCAGAGACCTGTGGCTTATGCATCAAAAAGGGGTATTCCACGGAGATTGCAAAATCTCAAACTTCGTCACGGATGAGCGTGGCAATATCCAATTTTTTTTTGATACAGACAGTGCTGCTGTAAAAAACAAAATAACCAACAGGCAACGATTGAAAGACCTCGTATGTATGGCTGCATCACTTGAAAAACTCCTGCAAGAACAGAATGCTGCGTTGCAGGGCTCTTTTGTGTCAATGGAACTTTTTAAAGGCTATGTATTCTGTCATCACCCCTGGAACTTCAGTTACAAAAAACTGGCACACAAATTCATCGTTTCAACCAAAAACAAGATTGAAAAAAGCGAGGCCAGAGGAAAATTTTTCAGCGAGACCTGAACAGACTTTGTTATGGATATAAAGGTAGAAACATGGGATGATGGCAGACTGATGATAAATGCTGAGTATGCCTCTATCCTCAGTTTGAACAAATTAGACACAGCAGCCTTATTGTGGAAGGCTGAGACCGAAAGTATAAAGGAAATACTAAAAGAAAGGGGGACAGGCAGGCTGTTTCTAAACCAGAACCTGGGCGTTCCTCCCCTCGAATGTTACCTGAAAAGATACAGACCTGTCCCGTTAAAGGAAAAATTAAAAAACTGGACCTGCGGGAAACGTGCATATTTTGACGCATTCCATGAATGGAGAGCCATTCTTACCTTTCACAAATATGAATTGCCCACTATGGTGCCAATCGCGGTTGCAAAGCATGGCCATAACTCCTGCCTTCTCACCTTGGGAATTACAGATTATATCAGGGCATCAGAACTGTTTCCATCACTTTGCAGTCCCCAATATGCTGACATACGAAAAACTCTCATAGAAAAAATTGCAAATCTTGCAGGCACAATGCACCGCATGGGTCTTGCACATCAGGACTTCTATCTTGTTCACATGTTTATCAGGAAAAATGAAAATTATAAGCCTTATATTATTGACCTCCAACGGGTAATAATGCAACGAAGACTTGCCATGCGCTGGAGAGTGAAGGACCTGGCCCAGCTTCTTTTTTCTGCGGCACCAGTAATTACGAAAAAAGATATAGATACATTCTGTAATACTTACATGAAAGCATCAGAAACCAGGAAACAACTTGGGCCCAAACTGGCCCGTTCAGTTTCCAGAAAGGCTGGAAGAATGGCTGCAAGACACAACCGCAAGAACAGGAAAACTGTCCGTGACAACCAGATAGCCATACCAGACATCAAGTGCTTATAAATTTATCCGAAAAATAGCTCAAAGCTGAAAGCTCAAGGCTCAAAGTAAAAGAAGCTCTAATTTGCTGGTTCCCAAACTCCAGTTTGGGAACTATACACTGGAAGCTCCTGCTTCTCCACTTCCTTGAGCACACAATTTAATAGACTGCAAGAGCGTATTTTCATTGTTCGTTGTGCCCGCGCCGGGAATGGCGGTTACCGTGAAGATGCATCAGGCGTTCGCTTGTACTTTTAATGGCGCGGGGTGTTGCACTGAATGGACGGTGCAACATGAAAGTTTGGGAATTATATGAACACACTTTACATTCTTGATGATCCAGGCAAAGACAAACATTTTCACCACTATACCCTCACGGGACTGGAAAAGTCAGGCTTTCATCCTGATGTTGTTTATTGTACAGGAAACATTAAAAATTCCCGTCTGCATGACCTTGGCCATAAGGCTGTTACACTTGGTCTAAGCAGTGCCGTATATAAAAATTTCAACCCCGTTCCCATTTTGAAAATAGTCAGGCTTATTAAACAAAACAAAGCAGCTATCGTACATGTTCAACGCCACAGAGCGCTTATATATGCGGGGTTGGCCTGCCGCATTACTGGCACACCTGTTATCTACACCATACGCCAGGTGCGTCTTATAAGGAATGCAACACGAAGGTTTGCCTTCAACTCAATAACTCCTGCACTGGCTCGCATTATTGCCGTAAGCAGGGGTTCAAGAGAGGATTTTATTTCACGCACAGAATATCCACCTGAAAAAATAGTTGTAGTGCCAAACGGTATAGACATAAAACCTTACCAGCAAAATATACAGAGGCAGGAGGCACGGAGGCGTTTTAATCTTCCTCAAGACCGTTTTATATTTGGTATGGCCGCAGGTTTCCGGAAGGCGAAAGACCACATTGGCCTGATAAGGGCACTCCGTCTGGCCGGTGATGAAACCGCAGACAGTATAATGGCATTTGCCGGAGCTGGAGCCATGGAAGATGCCATTCGCAAGGAGATTAAAAAACATTCACTTGAAAACCGAATAATTCTTACAGGCAAGCTTACTCCTGACGAGATCCCTTACTTTCTCAAGGCACTGGATGTATTTGTGCATGCTTCCTTCAGGGAAGGGATGCCTGCTGCGATACTTGAGGCAATGGCATCAGGTCTTCCCATAATTGCCACAGATGCTGAAGGAGTTCCTGATATATTCGATACCACGGAAAGCATTGGACGTATGATACCCAAAGGTGATATCACTGGCCTTGCAGACGCCATGAAAGAACTAAACAACATGGATACTAAGGTATTAAAAGCCATGGGAGATGCTGCTACCAAAAGACTGCTCCAAGGCTTTACATCCACACAGATGGCGCAGGGTATAGTGGAAGTTTACTGGGAGGTTCTAAAAGAAATGAACAAATCTCATAAAAGAGCAGGGCTCCAATCTTTCAATTTAAATCCTACCAATAAGAATTGAAAACATGGCTATCATACTGAAATATTCATCATACACTATGGTCACCACGCTGTTTTTCCTACTGGTCCTTTCCATCCCCTTTAACACAGGGCCAACAGTCAAATACGTGCTATCCGCAATTTTTCTTATATTTTGCGTCTATTCGCTAAAAAAAAATCCTGTGGAACCACACCTTCTGCAACGCCTTGTCAAACAGCCTCTTTTATGGGCGATTGGATTATATGGACTGACAAGCGCCATCTCAATTGCGTTCAGCATAGACCCTGGATATTCTACCACACGTTTTTTTGATGAATTTGTTCTTAATCTGGCCCTTTTCGGGTCTCTTACCCTGTTCTGCTATAAAACTGAAAGGTCTTTGCTATGGTTCCGATTAATTATCATAGCAAATATCATTTTCTTGATAATATATCTGTACGTGATGTTTCAATGGACTGTCATGCCAGGACATCGCATTTTTGCAGACAATCGATTCGGTGTCCGGCCTACAGCCATTGATATTATTTTCACGTATGGAAATATCAACAGCCTTGTGCATGGTATAAAGCATACGAGTTTTTTTCTCATGCTTGGCATTGCCATAACTTTTGTTCTATTTCTTTGGAACCGGACAAGATTCACAAATGGTCTGGTTACTACTCTCAACTTCATTACAATGATTACAACTACAAGACGCGCTCCACTACTTGCCACCATAATTGGAATGGGTATGACGGGCTTTATCAGGCCAGGTTCTTCCAGGAAGGCAATAATGGTGGCTGTTGGAGCGCTAACAGCATTCCTCATAACAGGTGCGGTACTTTACAGTACCAATCACAAACGTTTTTTCGTACGAGAAGACTGGGGTAAAATGCTTGCTGGTGACATAGAATCTCAAAAAGGAAAAGGATCGATACCCATCAGGATACTATGCATCAAAGCCTATTCACAAGAGATGATGCAACATCCCTTCAGAGGTGCAGGCCTTGGCAAACGCAGTATCAAGGAAGCGTTTCCTGAACCAGTCAGCCAGTGTGGACAGACACACCCGCACAATGTTTTTCTGAATATTTTTTGCGAAGCCGGTATTCAGGGACTCATCAGCCTGATCTTTCTTATAACATCTCAAATATGGTTGTTCTGGAAATGTTTCAGGCGGACAACATCAGAAGATGTCAAAATTGTCATGGCTGCTGCCTTGATTTATATGCTCATGTTCTGGCTTGCCCAGATGGCCACTTACGCTTTCCATCACGGCACAGCCACCCTCTACTGGCTATTCATGGCTATACCTACTGGTTATGCATTGAAAGAGCAGATGGAAGCCGGGGAATAGTTTTTCAACCCTTTTTCGACACATGGAGCGTTTCAAAATCTGGAAAAATATTCTTCCAAACTCTGACTGG
Organism: Desulfobulbaceae bacterium; assembly: GCA_015486315.1. Lineage (GTDB taxonomy): Bacteria > Desulfobacterota > Desulfobulbia > Desulfobulbales > Desulfobulbaceae > Desulfobulbus_C. The sequence goes on along the minus strand of WFRY01000133.1, from coordinate 411 downwards.
CAATTTTAAAGCGCTCCGAAGAATTGCCATGGCAATTTTAAAGTGTTATAAAAAATTGTCAGAAAATACTTTCCGCAATACAATGAATCATGACTCTGAAACGCCACATTGAACACATCGCATTTTCACCTGAATTTGGCCGCCAGATGCGCTTTATCGCTGGCCCAAGGCAGAGTGGCAAGACAACAATGGCTCGCAATTTCCTTGAAAAGGCAGGTTGCAAAACTCTTTACTACAACTGGGACAACAGAAAAACTCGAGAGGCGTATATCAGGGACAATCATTTCTTCCTGTCTGACATTTACAATGTTCCTGCGGGTCAGGATGGCAAACGCTGGATATGCCTTGATGAAATACACAAATATCCTCACTGGAAAAATATTCTTAAAGATTTTTTTGACACATTTCAGG
>WFRY01000132.1 GCA_015486315.1 Desulfobulbaceae bacterium | reverse complement strand
TCGAGATCAAGGCATACGAAAAAATTTACCGCAGGCATATAGCTGATATTCCGAGGATAAATTTTTTCGTATAACACAGAGATCGGGCGCAAATACATTAAATCAACGGGCTCATAACTGTCCAAGCTTTTAAGTATCCAGGACAAAAAGGCAGTGTAACGCCTGAAGGAAAACATGGCAATACATCTGTCTCATTTTCCTGTCGTATTCTGCAAAGGGGGGTATCCACTTAGCGCAAGTTAGCCCAATATGTTAGCATAGGGCATGAGAAATGCAAAAACACTTGTTGCGGGGATCGACTATCCGCGAACATTACAAGAATTCGATATTTTCTTTCCGACCGAGGAAGCCTGTCGTAAATATCTTGTTCAACTTCGTTGGCCTCAAGGCTGCCAGTGTCCTGCATGTAACTCATCAAAAGCGCCATGGATGACCGCAAGAGGATATTTACACTGCCAGGAATGTAACACAGAGACATCAATAACCTCTGGAACAATTTTTGAAAAAACTCGTTATCCATTGAGGACGTGGTTTTACGCTGTTTGGCTTGTTACAAGTCAAAAATATGGTGCAAGTGCTCTTGGCATCAAGCGATCTCTTGGTTTGGGCAGTTATCAAACTGCTTGGGCGTGGTTGCATAAATTGCGACGTGCGATGGTTCGTCCAGGACGTAATCTTCTTAACGGAACTGTTGAAGTTGATGAAACTTATGTTGGTGGCAAGAAAAAAGGCGGAAAGCGTGGTCGAGGTGCAGAACGAAAAGAGATCGTAATTATTGCTCTTGAAATTCATGATCCTAAAGGATACGGGCGAGTAAGAATGAAACGAATCACTGATGTGACAGCTGACAGTCTGGTACCCTTTATATGTGAGACTATTGCGCCTGGTTCTATCGTGCAAACAGACGGCTGGAGCGGTTATTCTGGTTTGGCCAAGCATGGTTATATTCATAAACAAATTGTTCAGTCGAGCTGCGAAGAACCTGCGCATGTAACCATGCCAGGTGTTCACCGAATTGCATCCTTATTAAAAAGAGTTTTGCTTTCCACCCATCAAGGCGCTGTGCGCGGCAAGCACCTTGATTATTATCTTGATGAATACACCTTTCGATTTAATCGAAGAACATCAAGATCCAGAGGTTTATTATTTTACCGACTTATGGAGCAAGCTGTTGAAACAGAGGTCACTACTTTTCGGGACATTGTCGATCAGCCATAAATGCAATAAATATTACTTGCGCTAAGTGGATACCCCCCTTTCTGTAATAATCAATGACTCTGTATTTGACCGGAACCAAGGAAAAACAGTAATATCCGGAGAGGCAGACAATGGAAATCTTAGCTTGAAAATGGCAAAGGATCGAATGGTGGTTAATGAAGGATCAGGAGATTATTCAGTTGCCTTGATGCTTAATAGTTATCCGGGAGGATCAATAAGCGCGGAACTTGAAAATAACATTATAGCAGGAAATATCGCGCAATGGGAGGCGTCTGGAATCATATTACAATCATCGGGCAACGCCAGTTCGATTCTTTTTCATTCGACCAACGATACTATCACTGATAATATCTGTACCAATACTGGCGCCGCTGTGCAGGTCATTGCCGAAAACTTCGGTGATATCCAAATCAGTATGACAAATTCCATTCTCAAGGGAAACCAGGCCGGTTATTCGCCCACGGATCTTTCACTTCAAGAGGGCATGTTTGATGATTACAGCGGCACGGTCTCTTTTTCTGCTGATTACTGTATTATTGGAGATTATACTCTTCGGCATGGCACTCCCACCTACAATTCCACCCATGAAATAGACGGTGATCCTGCCCTGAATTCCACCTATCACCTCACCAGTGGTTCTGTCGCTAAAAATGCCGGACTTTGTGGGTATCTGACTGGAAGCGGTCCTTATCAGTATCACCGGATTGCGCCCTATGATGATATTGACGGCGACAAAAGACCTGGATGGGGCAAACTCACCGGCTGTGATATCGGCGCCGATGAATATCGTTTCCCCTGGGTCTTGTTCGGCCCGGCAACCAGGGGAACAGGGCACCCATGATGGGAAGACAGGGTACATAAAGAGAACTGAAGGCCATTGGCTAAATGTGACAAAGTAGAACCGATTACTGCAGTAGGTATAATTACTTATATAAAAATGGGTATGTTTTCCAATTGTTTTTTGTGCAGTTATACTTTATTCTCCTTATAGGTTTTATTGTACGAAGGGTACTGAAGTGATCAGGCTGGACTTTATTTGTTCATCGCGCTTGTTCCGGCTTTTTCTTGTAGAAGGGCTGCTCCACAAGGAAGATTTTCAAGTTTTAGGCTGCGATAATATTCAAGCATCTGCTGTTAGCTGTCAGCTGTCGGTTTGATGGCTGTATGCAAAGGAGCCGTAAGTGATCATGGGCACCGCATCTTCGCACGGTCGTGACTGGCCGCATAGAGGGGCTATAGCGGCCAGTCACGCCTGCACGAATCTACGGCCCCCCTGATCACTTACAGGTTTTACGGTAGATGAAAACAAATAGTTACAAATCCTGTGACCAGTTAC
>WFRY01000131.1 GCA_015486315.1 Desulfobulbaceae bacterium | reverse complement strand
TGAGGGCGGGGTGGCAAAAATGGGAATGCGGGCCGATACCGGGGCTGTGGAACATGTCGCCATTGACCGCACCAACTGGCAACTCAGCTGGAAGTCCATTGACGATGCACCACCGGTCGGTATCTGCGGTTCCGGCCTGATTGACCTGGTGGCGGAACTGTATCTTGCCCGTATTGTGGATCTGCGCGGCAAATTTCAGTCCCGATTTTCCGGCCAGACAGAGCAGCAGAAGCGGTTTGTGCGTGAACACCTGACGACCCTGGACCGGGAAACAGTGTTTATAGTGGTACCGGCGGAAGAGTCGGGCAGCGATGAAGCTGTGGTGCTCAGTCAGATCGACCTTGATGCCATGATGCGCTCAAAGGCCGCGATGTATGCGATCCTGACAACGTTGACAGCCCAGGTCGGTGTGGAATTTTCTGAAATTGAGCGTATTTATGTGGCCGGTGCCTTTGGCAAACATATTGATCCCGCCCAGGCCATTACCCTTGGTATGCTGCCGGATCTGCCCCTTTCCACCTATGAAGGAGTGGGGAACAGTTCTCTGCGCGGAGCGGAAGATATTCTGCTTGATGAGGCAACCCGACAGCGTGCCGGTGAGATCGGCCGAAAAATCACCTATATTGAGCTGAACGTGAACCAGGAATTTATGATTCGTTTTTCGGGTTCCAGGTTCATACCTCACACGGATCCTGAGAATTTCCCGTCAGTACCAGCATTTAGGTGATTCAAATTTTGCTGAAAGACCAGCTTGCATTTTTTTGCTGCTCTGTGGTAAGGTTGTTTATTCCTGTTGCCTGTCGCCTCTGTTGCAGATGGCGCAGACAGTGGAAAAGGAATACCTATTATGAAGAGTTCGTTTACTGAAATATCTGAAAGGGCTTCCGAAATCAGGGGATTTGTGTCCTCCGAGACCATTATTTTCAGCTGAACGAATAGTTACCACTGTGCATCACCCTGGGGTGAGACGGTGGTTTTTTTTTGCCGGGTGTTTTTTTTGAAGCAACAACGACTGGAAAAAATCGCAGATACAGTGACCCGCAGTGCCAGCCGCCATTCCGCCCTTGCCAGGTTGAATGGTTTCTATGATGTTTTTGAACGGAGGGATGAGGTCCTGTTGGTCATCAGTGCCGACCCCGATGCCCTGGCCAGTGCCATGGCTGTTAAAAGGCTGCTCAGTTACCGGGTCGGCAGTGTTACAATCGGCTATCCCAATGAGATAAGAAGGCTCAGTAATTTGACCATGGTGGAGCGGTTAAAGATTCCGATTGAGCGGCTGCATACGCTGCCGGTGAATGATTATTCCAAACGGATTCTTCTCGACTCCCAGCCCAACCACCAACCCTGCTTCGAAAAACTTCAATTTGACGCAGTGATTGATCATCATCCGGTTACCGAGGGCTGGGATGCACAGTTTATAGATATCAGGCCCGAATACGGGGCCGTATCCTCCATGATGGTCGAATACCTGCGTGCTGCCGGTATCAAGCCCTCCGTCGCCCTGGCCACTGCCCTCTATTACGGGATTAAAGTCGATACCCAGGATTTTGAAAAAAAGAATATGCAGCTGGCGGACGGTATTTCCTTTCGTTATGTGTTTAATATTGCCAACCGCAATCTGGTCCGTAAATTTGAGCTGACCGAGCTGCGCCGCTCTGAACTGAAATATTTTAAAATTGCCTTAAACGAGGTAAAGGCCAGTAAGGGCAGGGCCTATGTTCATCTGGGCAGGATTGGAACCCCTGATATTATGGTGATTATTGCTGATTTTCTTAATCGGGTGGATAAGTTTGACTGGGTACTTGTTTCCGGGATCCATGGAGAAAAACTGGTGGTGATTATCCGTTGTGACGGATATCGCAAAAATGCCGGCAAGCTTGCCCAGAAGACCTTTGGCGAATATGGTCCTGCCGGTGGTCATCGTGAGGCTGCCCGAGCCGAGGTTCCACTGAAAAATCTTCCCCTGCGCGAGGGACAGGAGTTTACTACCAGTGCACTCATGCGCATTGCCACCCGTCACATGTAATAACCGACCCTTCAATCGGTGTTCCGGTAAGGTATTTTTTCTCTGTCCCTCCTGCATGAGGAGGAGATAAAAGCAGGGAATTCGTCTAATTTTCTTGCCAAAACAGGGGAAATTGCAATACAGTATTGGTTGAGAGAATGTTAATCTTTTTCAGCAGGTGCCTGTATGCTTAAGCCTTCTACCCTGGCAATGATTCTGGCCGGCGGCCGGGTCGGTGAGTTGGGTGTTTTAACCCATTATCGTCCTAAATCAGCGGTTCCCTTTGGCGGTTTTGCCCGGGTAATCGACTTCCCCCTGACCAACCTGATGCACTCGGGCATCGAACTTATTGCCATCCTCAGTCAATATCGTTCCTATTCCCTGATCAATCATATCGGTACCGGCGCTGCCTGGGATATGATCGGTCGCCACCGTGGTATATCCATCCTGCCGCCGTTTAAGGATTATGAAAATCCTCACTGGTATCGGGGTTCAGCCGATGCCGTGTATCAGAATCTGGATTTTATCCGCTACCATAAACCGGGCGAGATCCTGGTTCTGTCCGGTGATCATATCTACCAGATGGATTACCGAAACATGATCCGTTATCACAACGAGCAGGATGCCGATCTTACTGCCGCCTTTATCAGGGTAAATAAAAAAGACGCCGCCTCCCGTTTCGGGGTGGCGGAAATTGGTGACGAGCATGGCGAGGGTGGGCGTTTGATCTCCTATGAAGAGAAACCGGAAAATCCGAAGGGAGACTGGGCCTCGCTGACCGTCCTCTGCTTTCGGCCTGAAATCCTGTATGAGATATTAAAGGAAAATCAGGAAAATGAGTCCTATGAGTTTGGCCGGGATATCATACCCATGATGATGGAGCGGAACATGAAAGTGTATGGGTACAAGTTCCGCGATTACTGGGGTTATACGGGTACGGTCGATGAGTACTGGCAGACCTCGATGGATCTGCTGGGTGAAAACCCGAAAATTGATATGGAACAGTGGGGGATCAGGACGAATCTTGAACATCGCGGCATCCGGGACTGTCAGCCGCTGAAGGTGGGTGACAGCGGTGTGCTGGATAATTCCATGGCCTATAACGGTTGTATTGTTGAGGGTATGGTAAAAAATTCCATTCTCTTTCCCGGTGTCAGGGTGGAAAAGGGGGCGGAGGTTAAGGATTCGGTTCTGTTTTTTAATACCGTTGTGGAATCCGGTGCCAGGCTGGAGCGAGTGGTCAGTGATGTAAATACCAGCTTTGGCCACAATGCACGGGTTGGTGTGGCCGGGGCGAATGGTCCGGATAAGGTAACGGTGATCGGCTGGAATAATCATGTACCTGAAAATATGGTCATCGGCAGCGGCTGCACGGTCGCACCGGGGATCTCGGCGGAAAAATGGCCGCAGCAGGGGCTTGCTGATCTGGAGGAACTGCAATGAGAGAGGCAAAAGATGCACTGGTGCTTCTGCTAGCCGGAGGTATAGGCAGTCGGTTGAATATTCTGGTCGGCCATCGGGCCAAACCAGCAGTTCCCTTTGGCGGTTTGTACCGAATTATCGATTTTTCTCTGTCAAATGTCATGAACTCCGGCTTGACCAGGGTGGGAGTGCTGACCCAGTATAAGCCGTTATCATTGATGCGTCATATCGGCACCGGCGAGGCTTGGGATTTTACCGGTCGCACCCGGGGAATCAAGATTCTACCGCCGCGGACCGGTGAAAAAGATTCCGACTGGTACAAGGGTACTGCGGATGCAATTCGTCAGAATATTGATTTTATTCGGGCCAATCCATCAGAGCAGGTGGTGATCCTGTCCGGTGATCATATCTATCAGATGGATTTTGATGCCATGATAACCTATCATCGCCATAAAAAAGCGGATATAACCATCGGTATGATGGTCGTTCCCAAGAGCGAAATTCACCAGTTCGGGGCCGGGATTGTTGACGATAATAACCGAATTATCGACTGGGAGGAAAAACCCAGAGAACCGAAGACCAATCTGGCCTCCATGGGCATTTATGTTTTTGATACCCAGTACCTGCTTGATACACTTTCCCGTGACCGCGCAGACAATGATTTCGGGATGCATATTATTCCCCGGGCCATTGAGGAAAACCGGGTTTTTGCCTACCCGTTTTACGGGTACTGGCGTGATGTGGGTACCATCCAGTCCTATTGGGAAACCAATATGGACATTATCCGGCCTGATTCCGGGATAGCACCGGAAGAGTGGGGAATACGGCCCAATACCGAGGCAGACGGACTGCCCATGGACAGGGCGCCCGGCCGTTTTTTCCATGGCTGTGAAGTCCATTCCTCCATGATCTCTGCAGGCTGTGTCATAGCGGGGACTGTGGTCAATTCAGTCCTGTCACCCGGTGTTATTGTGAAAAAAGGTGCAGTTGTTCGTGATTCCGTTATTTTTGCAGATTCTGTTATAGAGAGCGATGCCCGGGTGGATCTCGCTGTCTGTGATAAACGGGTGAACATCGGCAGGGGTGCTGTTGTCGGCTATGGCGAGAATAAAGAAGTGCCTAATCATGAGTTTCCCTCCCATCTGTACACCGGTATAACCCTTGTGGGAAAGGGCGCTGCAGTCCCGGCCGGCATGAAAATCGGCAGAAACTGTATTGTACCTTCCGGCTATAACGCGAGCAAGGGGGCACATCCCGATAACCTGGAAGACGGCGGGATTCTCTAACTTTCAGGTTACAAAAAGGTATTGCTTTCCTGGCTTATTCAGGTAGTATCACTGCCCGAAAAGCTGATGCCCCCTTTTGCGCCCGTAGCTCAGTAGGATAGAGCGCCAGATTCCTAATCTGGGTGCCGCAGGTTCGAATCCTGCCGGGCGCACCATGTATTAATTCCGGGTTACCTTTATTTTTTCCTTGTCCGGCGACAAAATCCTCCTCATTCCCCTACCATTTTGTCCATAATCAAGTTATAATCTCTCTTTTGTGATAAATTTATAAGGTTTTCGGAGGATGATTCGAATCCCTGCACCCATCTAATCGTATAATCAGTGTGTTGGAGAACTGCATGAATGCTGTTCAGCAGAAAAAACGTATTTTAATAACCGGTGGAGCCGGTTTTTTAGGTTCTCATCTCTGTGAACGTTTGCTTGCTGACGGCCACGAGGTACTCTGCCTTGATAATTTTTATACCGGTAATAAAGATAATATTGTCCACCTTGTTGATAATCCGTATTTTGAGATGATTCGACACGATGTAACCTTTCCCATCTATCTGGAAGTGGATGAGATCTATAACCTGGCCTGCCCGGCCTCGCCGATTCATTATCAGTTTGACCCGGTGCAGACGACCAAAACATCCGTCCACGGGGCAATCAACATGCTGGGACTGGCCAAACGGGTCAAGGCCAAAATTTTTCAGGCGTCCACCTCGGAAGTGTATGGGGATCCGGAAATTCATCCCCAGACCGAGGATTACTGGGGTCATGTGAATCCGGTCGGAATACGTTCATGCTATGATGAGGGAAAACGCTGTGCTGAAACGCTGTTCTTTGATTACAAGAGGCAACATAAGCTGGTGATCAAGGTTGCCCGCATTTTTAATACCTATGGGCCGCGGATGCATCCCAATGACGGTCGGGTGGTTTCCAACTTTATTGTTCAGGCCCTGCAGAACAAGCCCATAACCATTTACGGCGACGGAAGCCAATCCAGATCATTTTGTTATGTGGATGACCTGATAGAGGTTTTTGTCCGTTTTATGAACTCGGAGGATTCTTTTTCCGGCCCCATGAACACCGGTAATCCGGGTGAGTTCACCATCAGGGAGCTGGCCGAGAATGTCATTGAATTGACCGGTTCCAAATCAGAGTTGATTGAAAAACCCCTGCCGCAGGATGACCCCAGGCAGCGGCAGCCCGATATTACCCAGGCCAGAGAGAAACTTGGCTGGGAACCGCAGGTAAAGCTTCGGGAGGGATTAGTAAAAACCATTGACTATTTTGATAATTTTTTGAAATCTGCACCGCAGATCAAAGGTTAAACGCATTGAAAACAGCATTTATTACCGGTGTTACCGGGCAGGATGGGGCCTATCTGGCAGAACTGCTGCTGGAAAAGGGGTACCATGTCCATGGATTGAAACGACGGGCTTCATCATTTAATACCGACCGGGTGGACCATCTATACCAGGATCCCCATGAAGAGGATGTCCGTTTTACCCTTCATTACGGCGATCTCACCGATTCCACCAACCTGATCCGCATTATCCAGGAAATTCAGCCGGATGAGATCTACAACCTGGCTGCCCAGAGTCATGTGGCCGTGTCTTTTGAGACGCCGGAATACACAGCCAACTCCGATGCCCTGGGAACCCTGCGCCTGCTGGAGGCAATCCGTATTCTCGGGCTGGAAAAGAAGACCAGGTTTTATCAGGCTTCAACTTCGGAGCTGTTCGGTAAGGTTCAGGAAACACCACAGACAGAGAAAACCCCCTTTTATCCCCGTTCTCCCTATGCGGTTGCCAAGTTGTATTCGTATTGGATCGTAGTGAATTATCGGGAGGCATATAATATGTATGCCTGCAATGGTATTCTGTTTAATCACGAATCGCCGGTCCGTGGGGAAACCTTTGTTACCCGAAAAATAACCCGAGCCCTGGCCAGGATTAAACTGGGGCTGCAGGAAGACATTTTTCTGGGTAATCTCAATGCCAAACGGGATTGGGGACATGCCAGAGATTATGTGCAGATGCAGTGGTTGATGCTGCAGCAGGAAACGCCGGAAGACTTTGTCATTGCCACCGGTGTGCAGCATTCCGTGCGTGAATTTGTCAATGTTGCCGCAGCAGAGCTGGGTATGGTCATTGACTGGCAGGGTGAGGGCATGGATGAAATCGGGATTGAGAAGAAAAGCGGTAAAACCATTGTCCGGGTTGATCCCCGCTACTTTCGACCCACCGAAGTAGAGACTTTGCTCGGTGATCCTTCAAAGGCCAAGCAGGAACTGGGCTGGGAGCCGGAGATCACCTTTGAACAGCTTGTGCAGGAGATGGTTGTTGAAGATCTGAAACTTGCCGAGCGTGATCAGATTGTCAGCCAGAAGGGCTACAGGGCATATAATTATTTCGAGTAACCGACAAGTGAGGCGTGAGGTGTAAGGGGTGAGGAGGAAGCATCATGATCTGCATGTCTGGCAGGAGGCCATGGACTTGGTACAGAGTATTTACAAGGTTACCGGAACTTTTCCAAGAGATGAGATATATGCGCTCACAAATCAAATGCGTAGATCGGCTGTATCTATACCAAGTAATATAGCGGAGGGAGCTGCACGCAGTGGTTCGAAAGAATTTCTCCATTTTTTATCAATCGCAAGGGGCTCACTGAGTGAACTGGAGACCCAGGTGCAAATTGCTCAACGCCTGGGATACATGAAGCAGAATGAATTGGTTGAAAATATTGACACTGTATTTAGACTGTTGGGTGGACTTATGAAATCCGTAAAGAACAGAGTACCAAAATGACCCCTCACTCCTCACTCCTCACCCCTCACGCCAAAATCTACGTTGCCGGTCATCGTGGTCTGGTAGGTTCGGCAATCTGTCGTGCCCTTGAACAGGCCGGCTGCATAAATATCCTGACCCGAACCCACAGCGAACTGGATCTGACGGATCAGGCTGCGGTGGGTGATTTTTTTGCAGAGCACCGGCCTGAATATGTCTTTCTGGCCGCAGCAAAGGTGGGAGGAATCCATGCAAATGATTCGAATCCTGCTGACTTTATTCGGGACAATCTGCTGATTCAGACCAATATCATTGACAGTGCATATCAAAACGGAACAAAGAAACTGCTCTTCCTGGGATCTTCCTGTATCTATCCTAAACTCTGTCCCCAGCCCATGAAGGAAGAGTATCTGCTGACAGGTCCTCTGGAACCAACCAACGAGTGGTATGCTGTGGCCAAGATTGCCGGCATCAAGATGTGTCAGGCCTACCGTCGTCAGTACGGGTTTAATGCCATCAGCCTGATGCCGACCAACCTGTACGGACCAGGCGATAATTTTGATCTGGAGAATTCCCATGTGCTGCCGGCATTGCTGAGAAAATTTCATGAGGCGCAGGTCAAGGGTCATGATACCGTAGAGGTCTGGGGTACCGGGGAGCCAAAAAGAGAGTTTCTCCATGTCAGCGATATGGCCTCAGCCTGTCTGTTTCTGATGCAGAACTATGATGAACCGGAAATTATTAATGTCGGCTCCGGACAAGAGGTAACTATTGGTCGGTTAGCTGCTCTGGTGGGAGAAGTCGTCGGCTTTAAGGGGACAGTTACCTTCAACTCGGCTATGCCGGACGGTACGCCGCGTAAATTTCTTGATGTCTCAAGACTCTCCTCGCTGGGATGGAAGAGCCGGATTTCTCTCAAGGATGGTATTGGCGATACCTATACCTGGTTTCTGGAAAATGCAGGACAATACCGGTCCTGATATCGGCTGATGCTGCCGGCAAGATGAAGAATTTCATTGCATTTATCCAGCTGCTCTGGCACCAGCGCAGACTGATTGTTTCCATGGCCGGTCGGGAGGTGCGGGCTCAGTATGTGGGGTCCTCTCTCGGGATCATCTGGACGCTGATTCATCCTGTGGTGATGATCACGGTGTTCTGGTTTGTGTTCAGTGTCGGGTTCAAGGCAAGACCCATGAATGATGTTCCCTTTGTGGTCTGGCTTACAGCCGGGCTGGCACCGTGGTATATCTTCTCTGAAATTATCAGCGGGTCCACGAATATTATTGTTGCCCATGCCCATCTGGTTAAAAAAACAATTTTTTTCCCGCAGATCCTGCCGATCGTCAAGATACTTTCCAGTCTGCTGACTCATGCGGTTTTTCTTGGCGTATTGCTGGTGCTTCTTTTCTTTCAGCACATGCACTTCAGTGTGTATTATTTTCAGTCCCTGTATTACCTCTTCTGTCTTCTGGTGCTGTCCCTGGGGATATCCTGGGCCCTTTCGGCGCTCAATGTCTTTATCAGGGATATTGCCCAGCTGGTAACCGTTGTTCTGCAGGTGGGATTCTGGGTAACGCCTATTTTCTGGGACATCAGCATGATGAATGCAAAAATTCAATGGTACCTGAAGTTGAATCCGGTCTACTATATTATTCAGGGGTATCGTGATTCCTTTATCAGCTTTAAGCCCTTCTGGTCGCATCCTTATTATACCTTGTATTTCTGGCTTGTAACAGGTGTGGTGCTGGCTGGTGGTGCATTAATTTTCAGGAAACTCAAGCCCCAGTTTCCCGACGTCCTGTAGATATATTCATGTCTGATATCGCGATCTCTGTTAACAATGTAACCAAGAAATATTTCCTGTACAGGAAGCCTATCCACCGGCTTTTAGAAATATTTCATCCCCTAGGTAAAATATACCATACCCCTTTCTGTGCCCTTAACAGTATTGACTTTGCAGTCCGCAAGGGTGAGGCCCTTGGTATAATCGGGCGTAACGGCAGTGGGAAGTCCTCTCTCCTTCAGCTGATCACCGGTATCCAGCAGCCGACAGAAGGGACCGTGGAAGTCAATGGTCGAATTTCCGCTCTGCTTGAGCTGGGTGCCGGTTTTAATCCTGAATTTACCGGCCGGGAGAATGTATACCTGAACACGGCGATTTTAGGATTTTCTCAACAGGAAACGGATGATCGATTCAAAAAAATCGCTGACTTTGCCGATATCGGCGAGTTTATTGATCGGCCTGTAAAAACATACTCAAGCGGCATGTATATTCGCCTCGCCTTTGCCACCGCCATCAGTGTCCAGCCGGAGATCCTGATCATTGATGAGGCATTGTCGGTGGGGGATATTTTTTTCCAGCAGAAGTGCATGACCCACATGCAGAAGATGATGGAGGGGTGTACCATTGTGCTGGTGAGCCATGATACCCATTCCATTGTCAACCTCTGTGACCGGGTCCTGCTGCTTGAGGATGGAAAGGTCATTTTCAACGGTGATCCGGTGGCAGGCGTCAGTGAATACACCAAGATCCTCCATGATGAACATTTCAGCGGTAATAAGGAACATGTCTCTCATGACAGCGAAGGGACAAGAGGGGCTGTACAGCAGCTCGCTGCATTGAAAGAGGATTTGTCACAATGGCGTGCTGTCCCGGCCGACAAACGATCCGGTGTGGAAGAGGTTGTTATAGAATACAGCTCTATTATCGCGGACGGTAAACCGGTGAATGTGATTCAGAAGGGGGACCAGGTCACAATCCGTCTACTTGTTCACGCCAAACAGGACATGGATGAGATAATTTTCGGCTACAATGTCAAAGATCGGGTCGGCAATGCCGTCTTTGGGGAAAACAGTCTTTGCCTTGATGAGCCCGCACTGGATTTGAAAGCCGGCTATAATATTGTGGAGTATTCATTCAGCTGGCCCGAGGTCTACCCGTATAAGTATACGATTACAGTGGGGATAGGTCAGGGGTTGATTCCCCTTGGTCATGTGGTGCAGTGCTGGGCCCATGATATAGTCTTTCTGACCGCTTTGACCCCTGGTCGTTCCATTCATGGAATGTTTAATAATAAGTTGCAATCACTTGATATTCAACCTGTAGCTCCGGTTGAGCAATAGGCGCCGGCTGGTACGGTGTCATTGTCCGGCGTGTAACAAAGCTGGTTTTTCATAAAAAGAGACGAGAATGATTTATCCAAAAGATATTGTAGAGTTTGTTGCCGGTGACCCTGCGCTCAGGGAGCGTTTTCCTGCCATCGCCTCCATTGAGTCCGTAAATGTAACCATTAATCCTCCAGAAGAAGAAAACTGTCGGTTTGAACAGTATATGTTGAGCGAGGGCTACGACCGGAGCAGGGCAATCAGGAAATATCTCCATTTTCTGGCCTCAACTTATGATATCTTTAATGAAATTTTTCAGTTCTTTCCCAAGCAAAATCAGAACAGTAGTCACAAGGATGATGTCAGTGCCATAGGAACAGCACCTTTTGAACTTTTCTATCATGCACTCTACCTGTACTGTCTGGACAGCTGGGGTGTTGAAGGAGATGTCATTGAATGTGGCACTTACAAGGGATTTTCCGCCTGTTGTCTGAGCTGGGTCTGCAGTTACCTGGGACGCAGGTTGATTGTTGCCGATTCTTTCGAGGGACTGCCGGAAAATGAGACTGACCCGTACTATAAAAAAGGAGATTTCTGCGGTCAGATTGACGAGGTAAAAGCCAATATTGAGGATTTTGGAAAAATTGACCAGGTCGAATTTGTTAAAGGATTTTACGAGACATCCCTGCAGGGATTTAACAGGACGCTGTGCATGATCTGGATGGATGTTGATCTGTTTGAATCGGCAACGGATATCCTGACCAACGCATTTGCAAAGCTTTCTGAAAATGGGGTTATCATCTCCCACGAGTTGTTTGCCGACAGAGATTTTGCCGATGGCCTTCTCAAACCGACCATCGGCCCTTCCAAGGCCCTGCACGAGTTTTTTTCCAACCATGATATCAACTACCAGGCGGTTCCCCTGGAGAATGGCTCCGGCCTCGTTGTTCCATGTCGACCAGGAGAAAGATTACTGATCTCCAGTAAGTGTGTACAGTATGTACGGGACAACTGCAGGCAGGCTGATGGACAACTGCGCCAGCAGATATCAGGGCTTGAGCATGATATTGGGCATTGGCACAACGAAGTTGACAAGCTGCTCGCCCTGTATCGATCAACCATTGATTATAAACTCAGGCAGGGGGCCAAGCTGGTGTTGGGGAAGATCGGACTGTACAGGAAACCCGGCGATGTATGAGCAGTATGTTGTAAAAGACAGAGAGAAACTGCAGCAGATTGAGAAGGCACTGCTTGCATCGTATTTTACGAATTATGATGCGGACTTTCTTCATACCGAGACCGGCAGGGCTGATATTGAGGCAAATGTTTCCGGCAGGTATAATAATGCCTTGAAGTATGTCGTGCCCTGGGTTGCCAACCAGATTGACTTACAGGGAAAAACGCTTGCAGAGGTCGGCTGCGGTACCGGTGCGAGCACTGCGGCCTTTGCCCATTTTGTCAAGGAGATTGTGGGCTATGATATAGATGATCAAGCCGTTTCAGGGGCACGGGCCCGTTTGGAGGTGATGGGGTTTACCAATGTGCAGCTGCACCTGGTCTCACCGGAAGAGCTTGTCACCTCCCTGCGGAAAAATCATGCGGGCGGTGTTGATATTATTCTCCTCTTTGCCGTTCTTGAGCACCAGACCATTGAAGAACGGCATGAGACCATCAGGCTCTGCTGGGAACTGCTGAACCCGGACGGGCTGCTCGTTGTCACTGAAACGCCGAATCTCTTGCACTACACAGATCTTCATACATCACAACTGCCGTTTCTTCACCTGCTGCCGTCGGAGCTTTATGCCCGCTATGCGGATCGCTCTCCACGCGAGGGGTTTGGTGCGAGTTTTTCTGCGGGCAAAAGCCTTTCATTTAAAGAACTCGACACCTCGATAATGCGATGGGGAAGGGGAGTGAGCTACCACGATTTTGAACTTGCCATGGGCAGGGACTATGATCAGTATCTGGTGGCAGACGGGTTTGAGAATGAAATGCTGCAATGGTTTGAAGTTTCTTTTGAAGAGGAGTTGTTGCGGCAGTTTTTTCTGGTCCGCAAACTGCAGGTACCCCTTGCCTTTTCCCGGGTGGTTCTGAACGTTATTTTCAAGAAAAACGAAACCCTCGCCCCCTGTAAAAGCAGGGTTCCAAATAATAAATATGTCGGGGAGATGTACACCATCTCCGAGCAGGAGATCTACATCAATACCCTGGAGAACAGACTGAAGGCAGCAGAACAGCAGCTCAATGAAATGCTCTCCTCCCGGCGCTGGCGTCTTGGGAATTATCTTGCCGGACCGTACCGGAAAGTCAAGTCTCTCCTCTCTCGTTCCTGATTGTAACCACCTATTATGAAAATTGGTTTTTTGTTAGGCTCTCCTGCCATCAGTGGTGGCACCTACGTTATTATTGAGCATGCAACCCGGCTGCAGCAGCTGGGACATGAGATTACCATAATCACCAAGAAATCGGTCGACGAGGAGGAGTATGCCTGGCATTCGTCGGCACATCAACTCTGCTGGTTGAATCATGAGCATGCTGGAGAGCAAAAGTTTGATGTCATTCTTGCTACCTGGTGGCAAAGCCCCTTTATGTTGCAAGATTTTGCCGCTGATCATTATATCTATTTTGTTCAGTCCATAGAAACACGTTTTTTTGAAACACCTGATCCGACGGATTATGGCGCCCAGGATCATGCCGTCTGGCAGCAGTTATGTGAAAAAACATACTCCTTTGCCCTGCCCATGATCACAGAGGCAAAATGGATACAGCAGTACCTGTACGAGCAGTATAATAATTATCCCAGCCTTGTCCGAAACGGGATACGCAAAGATATTTATACCGTGAACGGACCCTCAGTTTCGCCCGTTACCAGAGGAAAACTCAGGGTTCTACTGGAGGGGCCTGTGGATGTGCCCTATAAGAATGTTCCCGTATCCGTCACCCTGGCACGGCAGGCCGGGGCGGATGAGGTGTGGCTGCTGACCTCTTCGGCAATTTCAGAATATTCCGGGGTCGACCGGGTCTTTTCCCGTGTCCCCATTCACGAGACTCCAGCTATCTACCGTTCATGTGACGTGTTGCTTAAACTCAGTTACGTGGAGGGGATGTTCGGCCCTCCGCTGGAAATGTTTCATTGCGGCGGAACTGCCATTGTGTACAAGGTGACGGGTTATGATGAGTACATTGTCCATGATCAGAACAGCTTTGTGGCCGACCGGGACGATGAACAGGGAGTAGTGCGATATCTGCAGCAGCTCAAGGAAGAACCCGAGACCTTGGCGCGCCTCAAGGAGGGAGCAGGGAAGACGGCTCAACAGTGGCCGGACTGGGAGCACTGCAGCAGGGAATTTGAGCGAGCCTTGATGGGTATTACTGACCAGCGCAGGACAAGCCGACAGTATCTGCGGCGTTATACAAAAGAAATTTTGCAATCAGCCATTCCTCTGACAAAAGAGAAGGTTCTTAAACGTTTTTCAGCTCGGGAAAGGCAGATCGCCCGGGGAAAGACAGAGGATCGAAATAATTTTGTTGAGTTTTACTGGCATAGTGGTGAGGAATTCAAATCGGAAAACCTCCAATGGCATCACTATTTCAGCGGGGAAAAAACGTTAGTAAGTTTTGACGTTGATGTCAGCGGTTTTCCTTTCTGGCTCAGGCTGGATCCCAGTACCCGGGTCGGTGTTGTCGAGATCTCTTCGATAGTTGTCACCAACACGGTGACAGGGAAGGAAATCATGGCCTTCCGGGAGCCCGACGATTTTGGCGTGCTTCTGCTCAGTGGTACTGCTTACTGGATTGATCTTGAATATAAAAATATTATTTTTTCTTTTGGGGCTGATCCGGCACTTGTTCTGCCGGCAGTACAGCCGGAGCAGGCGTCGCTCGGAGACCGATTGTCCATTGCAATCGAGTTGCATGAAACAGGTATTCAGCAGTTTTTCAGGGAATATGCTATGAAACTAAGGCAGGAGCAGGCGGTACTCCAAGAGGATGCTTGTGCCCCTTCCTCATCGTCCTGGTATCATACTCTTGTTACAAAAATGTTGGGTAGCCGTGATAGGTAAGGAAATAGTTCAGTCAAAATAC